>DASCOC010000229.1:0-14282 GCA_036011805.1 Rhodospirillales bacterium | reverse complement strand
TGACAACCACACTTTGGCACATTGCGATGCCGGGAGCGGGAGCCATCCACCCCATCTGCTTTCGGGGGGTAAGCGGACATTGGGGCGTGTACTAGAACCGAAAACTAGTGGCGGCAGTTTCCAATAATTCAACTTTATCGAACGCCAGTTTTTCCAACTTTCCCTTGACTCCCGCCCCATAACGGACTATATTCCATAATTAGGTTATTAGGCTGATATGCGTCGGCCTGTGACCGAGGCCCAGGGCCATCCGGCCCACTTCTGCCAACCGAAGCGGCATAATATTCTTTTTATCACAACAGATTAGGGAATTCCCAGCCAAAGGAGGCGCGAACGGATTATTTTAGGAAAATGTAGACATAATGTAGACATTTATCGGCAAAATGTAGACATATGCGGCCAAAAGCTGACAATTGCGTACATATATTTTGAGATTTGCCATAATACCGGAAACGCCCCGCCGGTCGTGGCCCGCCGGTCGTGGATCGGCCCGCCAGAGGAAAGCCCCGTTGCTGAAAACCTAAGGCAGCAGCCAGCTGATCCCGATCATCGCCAGCAGCACCGGCGAGGTCAACAGGCCGGCGACGGCGAGCAGCAAGCCGACGAAGGCCCACGAGACATGGCCCAGGAACAGCGCCACCAACGAACAGATGAAGGCCAGCGGCACGAAAATATAGCCCTTGGTGAAAATGCCGAGGATGCCCAATGCGATGGCGGCGGCGCCCATAAACGGGACGCCTTGCTGGTCCCCGGTTTGATCGGTCGCCGGTTGGTCGGACGCCGGATGATCGGGTCCCGGTTGATCCGATTCCAGCTGCTCCGGTGACGGCGGTTTCGGTTTAAGGCTAAGCGGTATTTTAAACATATTCCGTTGAATATATGTCCGGGCGTTGGCGGAAACAACGCTATCCGGTCAATTCAGTAAATGACCTCGACCAGATAGAGGCCCTCGGCCGGGGCTGTCGGGCCGGCGGCGGCGCGCTTTTTTTGGGCCAACGCCTGGGTAACGTCGGCCGCCGTCCATTTGCCTTCGCCGACCAATTTCAAGGTGCCGACAAAATTTCTGACCTGATGGTGGAGAAAAGACCGGGCCCGGACATCGAACTCGATGACCGCACCCTGGCGGCTCACCTCCAGACTGTCCAGGGTCTTGACCGGCGATGTCGCCTGGCAATGGGTGGCCCGGAAGGTGGTAAAATCATGTTTTCCGATCAAGCCCTTGGCGGCATCATCCATGGCGTCTGCATCCAGCGGCACCGGCACCCACCAGCTGAACCCGCGCTCCAGGGTCAATGGTGATCGGCGATTGGTGATGCGGTAGACGTAGGAGCGGGACTTCGCCGACAGCCGGGCGTCGAAATCATCATCGACCGTGGCGGCCTCCAACACCGCAACGGCGGCGGGCTTGAGGTGGAAATTAAGGGCTTTGCGGACGGTATCCGGGGTTTGCTCCTTGTCCAGGTCGAAATGCGCAACCTGGCCCAGGGCATGGACCCCGGAATCGGTTCGCCCGGCGCCGAAGACTTTTACCGATTGGCCCGAGAATCGTTCGATCGCCTCTTCGACCGCCTGCTGGACGCTAAACCCGTTATCCTGGCGTTGCCAGCCGACGAAACCGCTACCATCGTATTCAAGGAGTATTTTATATCGAGCCATGGCTTGTTTTGGGTGCTATCCAACCGGTATTGCCGGCAAAGGGGCTGAAACATATTGAATTATATTGAAATTTTTAAATGGTATTGGAGACATATACCCTAGGCATTATGCAAGGTAGGGAAAAGGCGAAGAATGAAAACGCCTTCTTTCAGGATGTGGGCCAATATATGGTAACCTGAGTATAAATGAATTGCTTTTTTTAAAGACTTTAACCTCACGTCCAAACAACGTTCCGTTCAGGCTTGAAACCGGATTTTTTGAATAAATTCATTCGGCCATGAACTCGCCGTTGGACTTTAACTTTTTGATTGACCGAAACACCTTATGACCCTCAAAGAAGATCCAAATTTAGAAGATGCCGACAGGGATTCACCGCATATCCTGCCGTTGAAGATTCTGCCGCTGGAATCTGCGGCGGTGAACAGGGCGCGGTTGATCAAAAATGTTCGCCTCAAAAGCGTGATCGAACTTTTCAAGGATGTGGATACCGGCAGCGGCCAGATCGACATTGAGGATCTTCCCCATCAATTTAACTGGGACATGTCTGACCCGCCCAACGATATGGTGATGTTGCGCAAGGTCGGGATGCTGCCGAGCTATGACGTCTATAGCCTGCGAATCTCGCTCCGGGAAATGGATATTGCCATCAACGACCACGACGCGCTGCGTCTGTCGGATTCCATGAACAAGGAATTGACCTCCTATATGACGGACTTCACCCGTCCCCTGATTACCCAGATTTACGGCGGCGGTGACGATGTTACGATCGAAAGCTTTGATGACGTGATCAAGCTGTTCCGGGACCCCGACGTCACCACGGCGCTTGAAAAAATCCGTATCATGGCCAACAAGCTCAACATCAAGCCCGAGGAAATTCCCCGGTTCATGGAGGATTACGGCGATATTTTCCTGTCGTTGTCGTATTACCGCCGGTGCCTGGACGCCATCGAGCCCATCATCACCGAATTCCTGGAGGCGATGGACGGGCTCAGGGACAATTACCAGTTCAAGACCGACCAGAACCTGCGCTCGACCATGGAAGAAATGGAAGCCACCATCAACGAGCTGATGGCGGCGATCACCGGTCGTTTCGAGAATTTCGAACGCGGCACCAAACACATGTGGGACGAAATTTCCGCCGAACGCTTCCGCAAGGTCGAACAGCTGATAAGCTCTTACCATACCACCATTGGCGGGGTGTTGTGTTCGCTCAGCGTCAAAATGGAAGCCTGGGCCAGACTGTTCCCGACGCCATCGTCCGGCGGCCCCGGCAAGCGCGCCGAATTCATCATGTCGGAGATGAAACAGGGCATGGAAAATATCCAGGACATCGAAGATTCGGCGCCGATGCTGTCGGCATTGAGTTAAAGCTTGGTTTTAGACGCAAATTCGTCGTCGCGGATGTAACCATCCGCTCGGGATTTGCTCTAAGCCGTTATTCCACCTTCGTCCCTGCAGGCATCGGAAACCCGCGCACGAAGGCGGCGCCGTCCTGGCGGTCCTTACCCGCCCGTTGCACCTGCGCCAGCCTGAGTGCGCCGGCACCGCATGCCACCGCCAAGGCGTCATCGACCAGGGTGCCGGGCGCCTCACCGTGCTCATTTCCCGCCTCAACCACCTCGGCCGCCAGCACCTTGATGCGCTCGCCGTCATGATCGAACCAAACGCCGGGCCAGGGGTTGAGCGCCCTGACGTGGCGTTCCAATTCCACCGCCGGCAGGCGCCAATCTAAGCGCCCTTCATCGCGATTGAGCTTGGCCGCATAGGTGGCGCCGTCCTCAAGCTGGGGCGTTGGCGTCAGCGCCCCCGCCGCCAGCCCGTATAAGGCCTCCACCATCAACGCCGCCCCCATCGCCGCCAATGCGTCATGCAATGATTCCGCCGTGGTTGCCGCCGTGATCGGGATTTTCCCGGTCAAGTAAACGTCGCCGGTATCCAGGCCGTCGTCGATTTGCATGATGGTGACGCCGGTTTCCGTATCGCCCGCCATGATCGCCCGTTGAATTGGCGCGGCACCGCGCCACCGCGGCAACAACGAGGCATGCACATTAAGGCAGCCCAGGCGGGGGGTGGCGAGGACGGGGCTTGGAAGCATCAAGCCATAGGCGACGACGACGCAAACATCGGCGTCGAGGGCGGCGAACGCGGCCTGGACGCCGGAATCCTTGAGGGTTTCGGGGTTGCGCACGTCCAGCCCTTTGGCCTCGGCAAAGGCATGAACGGCGGACAATTTCTGCTTTTGCCCGCGCCCGGCCGGGCGCGGCGGTTGCGAATATACCGAGACGACCTCATGCCCGGCGCCGATCAGCGCATCCAGGACCGGCACCGCAAAATCGGGACTGCCCATAAAGATAAGGCGAAGAGGGTTCATCGGTGGCGCCTCTTTCGGGTAATAGCTATCAGGCGTTAGCCAGTTTTTTGACCTTCGACAGCTTGCGAAGAATCATCTTCCGCTTCAAGGACGATATATGATCAACGAACAGGATGCCGTCCAGATGATCCATTTCATGTTGGATGCAGGTCGCCAACATGCCGGTGGCATCCAACTCCTGTTCCTCGCCGGAATAATTCAGGAATTTGACGCGAATGGATTCGGGCCGTTCGACCTCGGCGTATTGCTCGGGCAGGGACAGGCAGCCTTCCTCGTGGTTGTTCTCCTCATCGGACACCCAAAGCAGTTCCGGGTTGGCCATGTGGATGGGGTCGGGTTCTTCATCCGCCCTGCTGATATCGACAACGATCACGCGGCGGGAATCGCCGACTTGCGGCGCCGCCAAGCCGATGCCGTTGGCCACTTGCATACTGTCCAGCATATCGTCCATCAGCTTACGGACGTCGTCATCGACGGCGGTCACCGCCTTGGCGGTGATCTTCAGGCGCGGGTCGGGGGCGACGATAATATCTAAAATGGCCATGGCTTAACGATTGTTCCCATTCATTGGATAGCCAAGCAGATATGGCTTCCGGCCAGCCCAGTCAAGGGTTAGACTCAGGTGATTCTCAATTGGAAAGAGCCAATCAAGGGCATGGACGCAACGCTTCTTATTATCGTCATGGTCATCGTCATCGGTGTTGGCCTCGCCGCTTTCATGGCCGGGCGGCGCGGCGGTGGCGGCGGTGATGACTTGGAACGAATCCTCCAAAACCAAGCCGAACTTTCCGGGCGCATGCAGCAATCCGATACCAGCCTCAATGAACGCCTGGAAGCCCTGTCTAAAAGGCTCGGCGACGGCCTCACCCAACAGACCGAGAAAACCGGCGATAAGCTGACGGACCTGCAAAAACGGTTGGCGGTGATGGATACGGCGCAACAGAAAATCACCCAGCTTTCCGAGCAAATGGTCAGCCTCGAAGGGATTCTGTCGAATAAGCAAGCGCGTGGCGCATTCGGCGAATTTCAGATGGAAAGCCTGATCAAGGACGTGCTGCCGCCAACGGCGTATGCGTTCCAGGCCCAGCTTTCAAACGGGACCCGCGTTGATTGCCTAGTCCGAATGCCGTCGCCACCGGGCATCATTCCCATCGATTCGAAGTTTCCGCTGGAGGCGTACCGCGCTATCCAAGAGGCCGAAACCGAAACTGAGCGGCAAAACGCCAACCGCGCCTTTTCCCGGGATGTCGGCATTCACATCAAGAACATCGCCGAGCGTTATATCATCGAAAACGAAACCGACTGGGCGATCATGTTCCTGCCGTCGGAGGCGATTTTCGCGGAACTAAATACCAATTTCGCCAACATGGTCGAAGAGGCGCAGCGCCGCCGGGTCGGATTTGCCTCGCCGTCGACCCTGATGGCCCTGGTCAATACCGTCAGCGCCATCCTCAAGGATTCCCAGATGAAGGAACAGGCCGGGCTGATCCAGAAACAGGTGGGCTTGATGCTGAACGATGTCCGCCTGCTGGATGAGCGCGTCGGCAAGCTGCAAACGCATTTCCGCCAAGCCAACGAAGACATTGAAGGAATTTCCATATCGAGTGGGAAAATTGCCGACCGGGGGCAAAAAATCCAGGACGTGCAACTGGACGAAGAAGATACCGCCCCCGAATTGGACCCACCCCAGCCCCGGCTAAAAGAAGTTTAGGCTAGCCCTAAACCGGCTGGCGGGCCTTGATGGCGGCGCCCAGCGTGCCGTCGTCCAGATAATCTAATTCGCCGCCGACGGGAACCCCGTGCGCCAGTTCCGTCACCTGGACCCCGGTGCCGGCCAGGCGGTCGCACAAGTAATGCGCCGTGGTCTGGCCGTCGACGGTGGCGCTGGTGGCTAAAATCACCTCTTTGACGCCGCCATTGCCGGCACGTTCGATAAGGCCCGGGATATTGAGGTCTTCCGGCCCGATCCCGTCCAGCGCCGATAGGGTCCCACCCAACACATGGTAATGACCCTGGAACACCTTGGCCCGTTCCAGCGCCCACAGGTCGGCGACATCCTCGACAACGCAGATTTGGGCCCCGTCGCGTTTGGGATCGGTGCAAAGCTGGCATGGATCCTGGGTGTCCAAATTGCCGCATGCCGAACAGGTCTGGATATTTTCCAGCGCCTCGGCCATCGCCTTGGTCAACGGCTGGGCCAGAGATTCGCGGCGCTTAATCAGATGCAGGACGGCACGGCGGGCCGAGCGCGGGCCCAGGCCCGGCAATTTCGCCAGCAGGGTGATCAGGTTTTCAATTTCGGCGGAAACCATGGTCCGGCTTTCGCCTAAAAAGGAAGCTTCATCCCCGGCGGCAACGGCAGCCCGCCGGTCAAATCGGACATTTTTTCTTGAACCGTCTGTTCGATCTTTCCCTTGGCGTCATTGAAGGCGGCCAGGATAAGGTCTTCCAGCACCCCCGCCTCTTCGCCGTTGATCAGGGCCGGGTCGATGGAAAGCTTGCGGGCTTCGCCCTTGCCGTTGAGCGTCACCTTGACCATGCCGCCACCCGACGCCCCGGTAATTTCCAGATCGGCTAGTTCTTCCTGCATTCCGGCCATCTTGGACTGGAGTTCCTTGGCCTGTTTCAACATCTGTCCGAGGTTTGTCATGGGCATTCTCTTTTCAAAGCATTTAAGTCGGGGCGCTCTACAGTGTATAACATTGTCGGATATGCAGCATCAAAGCCTCTTCGTCTTCGATATCGAAACCGTGCCCGACACCGATGCGGTGCCCAACCTGACCGGGTTCGATTCTCCCGGCGTCGAAGAACGCCGCGAAGAACTTGAACGCTATCATCTTGAAAAAACCGGCGGCAAGAACGCCTTTCCGCGCCAGCCCTTCCACCGGGTCGTCGCCATCAGTTTCCTGGAAGCCGAGATCGAACGCAACGCAGATCAGGAAGCCTATTTGCTGCGCGAACTCAGGTCCGGCGGCGAGGCCGGGTTCGACGAAAAACAACTGCTGGAAGGCTTTTTCGGCTATTTCGAAAGACTGAAACCACGCCTCGTCAGCTTCAATGGCCGCGGCTTCGATCTGCCGGTGTTGAAATACCGTGCCATGGTGCACGGCATCGCCGCGCCCTGGCTTTACGGCGCCGGCGACAAGTGGAACAGCTACACCCAGCGCTATTCCACCGACTGGCATTGCGACCTTCTCGACGTGCTGTCCGATCACGGCGCGTCGGCCAGGGTGAGCCTGGACGAAGTCTGCTCGGTGATGGGCTTCCCCGGCAAATTCGGCGTTTCCGGCGCCGATGTCGCCGGCATGATCGATGACGGACGCATCGACGAGGTCCGTCATTACTGCGAAACCGACGTTCTCAATACCTATCTGGTCTATCTCAAGCTGATGATGCACAAGGGCACCGTCCCCTTAGACGGCTACAACGCCGCCGTCGCCGACATCGTATCGCTGATCGAATCCGAAGCCGCCGAACGCCCGTATTTGAATGAATTCATGGAAGCCTGGGGACAGGCGTCCAACAACACCTTCACGCTTTAGGCGGGATCGTCCTCATCAGTGTCAGGCGCCTCGCGGATATCTTCGATGCTGGAACCGGGAAAGGTCGCCATCACCGCCTTCACCAAGGGGTGCTTGGCGGCGTCGGTTTTCAGGCTCGGGCTGTCGGGCGCCGGTTTGCCGGCATCATTGGACGCGGTCGGGACGGCGTTGGGCACGTCTTCAAGGGGGGGGTCGGGTGCCGTTTCAGGCATCGCCACCACCACCGGGGATGAATCCGTCCCGGTCAACCGCGCCTCCGTCGGCGCTCCTGCGGAGGGTGACCCGGCGGGCGGTGTGGACGAAGGCGCCGCCGCCTGGGTCGTCGCCACCGGCGGTTCTGCGGGTGGCGGTGGCGCGGACGGCTTGGCCCCGCTTTGCCCCGCATCCCGGCCGATCCCGCGAATGGCTTCTTCCGGGGTCGGTAATTCGGCGGTATGGGCCAGCCGCACCAGAATCATTTCCGCCGCCTGGATCGGCGACGGCGCCTGGCGTACCTCCTGCAGCCCCTTGAGCAGCATCTGCCAGGTTCGGGCCAGTGCCGCCATCGACAGCCGGCTTTCCAGGTCCTTGCCCCGGACCCGTTCGATTTCCGGCACTTCCGGCGCGTCAGCGGCCTCGGCCACGACCTTGATGCGGGTCAGCCAATGAGTGATTTCCAGCAGGTCTTCCAATATGGCCAGCGGATCGGCGCCTTCCTTGTACAATTGATCGAGCAGGTCCAGCGCCGGCGCAACGTCACCGGCCATCACCGACTCCAACAACATGAAACTGCGCGAGCGGTCCGCAAGCCCCAGCATGCCCCGCACCTCGGCCTCGTCGATTTCACCGTCGCCATCCGTTGCCGCATGGGACACCGCCTGGTCCAACAGGCTGAGCCCGTCCCGCACACTGCCGTCGGCGGCGCGGGTAATCAGATGCAGGGCGGGCTTGGAAATCCTGGCACCTTCTTTTTCGGCAATGGCGGCGAAGTGCGCGGCCAAGGTCTCCATATCGACGCGCCGCAGGTCAAAACGTTGGCAGCGGCTGAGCACGGTCACCGGCACCTTGCGGATTTCGGTGGTGGCGAACACGAATTTGACGTGTACCGGCGGTTCCTCAAGCGTCTTCAGCAACGCATTGAAAGCATGCCGGGACAGCATATGCACTTCGTCGATGATATAGATCTTGAAGCGTGCCGAGGTCGGGCGATAGCGCACGCCGTCGATGACTTCGCGGATATCATCGACACCGGTGCGGCTGGCGGCGTCCATTTCCAACACGTCGACATGACGGTCTTCGGCAATGGCCAAGCAGTTCGCGCACACCCCGCAGGGTTCCGGCGTCGGCCCGCCGTTGCCGTCGGCGCCGATGCAGTTCAAGGCGCGGGCGATGATGCGCGCCGTCGATGTTTTACCGATGCCCCTGACGCCGGTCAGAATATAGGCCTGCGCCAGCCGGTCGGATTGGATGGCGTTGGTCAGGGTCTGCACCATGGCGTCCTGGCCGACCAATTCGGCGAACGTGGACGGACGGTACTTACGGGCAAAAACCTGATACGGCGCTGCGGCGGAGTCCGAGGGGGTGGAAGCGGCGGTCTCGGGTGGTGCGGTTTCGTTCATCGTGGGTCCGGTGCCAATCAAAGACCGCCGCCGATAGTATAGAGGCGGCGGTTAAAGGTGGGAGACTGGAAACCGACCCAGGCGAAAACTCGTTACGGCTGCTTCCTTCCGGACCTGACCGGGTTGGCGAGAGGCCTGTCCGGCCCCAGTCTCCCAGGGCCACTATAACAGCCGCGCCAACATGGTCCAAGCGTTGCAGTCGGAGTTTGGAGAGTTAAATTCGGGTTTTGCGTTCTTCGATAATGATGACGCCGTCGGGACCGTCCGTGAATCCGGCGAGAAGCGAAACGGCCAGATCTTCGTATTCATAATGACCGTCAACGGTCGCCACCAGCCTGATTTCCACCGTTTCGTGGGGCGAAACCCAAATCGCGCCGTAACAGTTGGATTCTTCTACTTTTCCGCCGAAGGTGGTCTGGATGACGGTGACATTGGTGAGGAAATCGTACGCCTTGAAGGCATGGCCCTCGTCATCGCCATTGCGGATGCGGAATACATAAGGCCAGCCCTGGCGCATGCGGATCACCATCGGTGAAAATTCGCCATGGCGGATGCGAAGGTCGACCTCCGGCACCTGCGTCCAATTAATCTGCTTGACCGCCTTCGCACTGACGGTCGGACAATTAAGCGCAAAGCCGGTGACCCCGGCCGGCGAAACGCACGCGCTCAACAAAAAGGCTATCGCCAATAACAGTGAAGTCCCGCCCAGAGGGCACCCACCCGTCTTCATCGTCGCCTCCTTCGTTCCCCCCTTACCCCGGCCGGTGGGCCGAAGCACCCAGAGGGATGAGAACCGCAAGAAGTGTCTACAGGCTAAGCCCAGATTCTTAACAAAACATCAACGCCTCAAGGGTTTACGGGGTGATGATGAGTTTTGGGTTTAGGCGGGCCGGTTGTAACGGTCGCGGCCCTGTGTCAGGTTTCGGGGATGGTAAATACCTTGAAATACACCGGCGTCCAGCTTGACCGCGCCAACGCCTTGCGCCGCGACGGGTCCTGGGTCACGGAACGCCTGACCGATTCCGGAACCCTGGTGGTGCCGGTCTGGAGGGGCCACAACCTGATTAAAGCCGGGCCCAAACCGGAACCGGTGTTCCTGAATGGCGCCGCAGCGCAATCGGCGATTTCGGCTGCCGGAACCGTGGTTCTATTGGGCCTGGATGACGCCACCGCCTACGCCGCCGCCGATCTTTCGGCCCTCGACGAAGACGCCCTGACACCGTTCACCATAAACGGCGCGAAGACCGGCGGATTCGATGATTTACGCCACGTCGGCGCCCTGATGGCCGGGCCGGAGGCGGCTATTTTGGCCTATGCCCGGGGCATGATCCATTGGCATCAACGGCATCTATTTTGCGGCGTCTGCGGTGCGCCGACCATAAACCGGGACGGCGGCCATGTCAGGATTTGCGATGGCGGGGGCGACGGAGGCGACGACACCCACATGCATTTCCCGCGCACCGACCCGGCGGTCATCATGCTGGTCACCCACGACGACCCCGAAGGCAACGGCCCGGCCTGCCTGTTGGGACGCCAACGCCGCTGGGTCGATGGCATGTATTCGACCCTAGCCGGCTTCGTCGAGCCGGGCGAAACCCTGGAGGGCGCCGTCGCCCGCGAGGTGCTGGAGGAAGCCAACATCCGCGTCACCGATGTCCGTTATCTGGCGTCGCAACCGTGGCCGTTTCCATCCTCGTTGATGTTGGGATACCGGGCCCGCGCCGAAACCACGGATATCAAAATCGACAACCGCGAACTGGAAGACGCCCGCTGGTTCACGCCCGATGAAATGCAAAGTTTCGGCGAATGGGGCGACGCGCCCCCCGGCGAGAGGCGCCTGCCGAGAACGGATTCCATCGCCCGCTGGCTGATCGACGGCTGGCTAAAAGAAGTCGGGGGCGTTTGAGGCCTTAGTCTCCGCCGTTGCCGTTTTGCTGCTGCCGGAAGGGATGCGCCGTATAAACGCCCAAAATCTTGATTTCGTGGGTGACGAAGTCGAGTTCCTCCAGCGCCAGCTTTAACGCCTTCTGTTCTGGGTGGCCTTCGGCGTCGGCATAAAATTGAGCGGCGACGAAACCGCTATCGACGTAACTTTCCAGCTTGGTCATATTGACGCCGTTGGTGGCGAATCCGCCCAGCGACTTATACAACGCCGCCGGTACGTTGCGGACCCGAAACACGAAGCTGGTCATGGTGTTTTCCGCATCAATGCCCGGGTCATACGGATCGGCGGCCATGACCACAAACCGGGTGGTATTGTGATCGGCGTCTTCGATGCTGGCCCTTAAGCTGATCAGGCCATCCATTTCCGCCGCCAATTCGGACGCGATGGCGCCTTGCGACTTATCGCCGGCGGCCGCGATATCCGCCGCCGCGCCCGCGGTGTCGACGTGTTCGACCGGTTCCAGCCCCAATTCCTGAATCAGCTTGCGGCACTGGTTGAGCGCATGAATATGGCTGTGGACGTGGGTCAGGTCGGATACCTCAGCACCGGCGACGCCCAACAGATGATGGTTCACCCGCTGAAAATGCTCGGCGATGATGTGAAGGCCGGAATCCGGCAACAGGTGATGAATGTCGGCGACCCGCCCGGCGACGGAATTCTCAATCGGGATCATCGCTAAAGCAGCTTTGCCGGTGCGCACCGCGTCGAAGGTATCCTCAAACGACCGGTTGGGCAGCGTCGTCATCTCCGGATAAGCGCCGCGGCACGCCATGTCGGAATAGGCACCGGGTGCGCCCTGGAAGGCAAGAGTGTTTTTAGGATCGGACATCGGTACTGGCTCGCGGTTACGGCGCCAAAAGCTCGCGGGCGCGTTCAAGGTCGGCGGGAGTATCGACACCCAGCGGAACCGTGTCAACGAGTTGCGCGTCAATGCGCATGCCGGATTCCAGCGCGCGAAGCTGTTCCAGGCTTTCCTGTTGTTCCAGATCGCCCTGGGGCAGCTTGACGAAACGATCCAGGGCAGCGCGCCGAAAAGCGTACAACCCGATGTGGTGATAGGACGGGCCGTCGCCGCTGGGTACCGCCGTGCGGCTGAAATAAAGGGCACGGCCGCAATCCGCGCCGTCCGCCATCGACAACACCGCCTTGACCACGTTGGCATCGTCCCGCTCGGTTGCATCGGTGATCGGGCTGACCAGGGTGGCGATATCGACGTCACCGTCCTTAAGCGGCAGCAACGACGCATTGACGGCACCCGGTTCGATGGTCGGCAGGTCGCCTTGAAGGTTGATGACGCAATCATGCTTTTTCAAGGGGTCCACCGTATGCAGGGCTTCGAACACCCGGTCAGAGCCCGAGGCATGGTTGGGATTGGTATAAATGGCGTCGCCGCCGGCGTCCTTGACGACATCGATAATTTGGAAATCGGCACAGGCGACGATCACCGGGCCGGCATCGGCCTCCATAGCGCGGCGCCAAACATGGACAATCATCGGAAGCCCGTGAATATCGGCCAGCGGCTTATCCGGCAGCCGCGTCGACGCCAGTCTGGCCGGAATGACGACGATTGGGTTCGTCGGCGGCGCCGGGGATGGAGGCGCGGGCGGGGTTTGTTTCTCGTTCATGACCCGCACCATAGCCGCCCCAGGGGACTCCGAAAACAGCTTTGCTGATTGAACAAAAGGCCGCCTTAAGGCAACATTCCCCTATTACCAACCTTTGGGACGATCAGTATGCGTTTTTCAATCTATGAAAAGACGGGTTTTGGGTTCCTGGCGGCGGCCTGGCTGGTTTGGGGCGTCGATTTCGCCGGCGACATCCTGGTCCAGGCCGAACCGCAGCAAAAGGCCGTTTTCATGGCCGCGAAGGCGCCCGTGGCCGAAAGCGGGGCCGAAAAAGCCGCCACCGAGGCCGCCCCTGCGGCGACAGCGGATGGCGGCGTGATGGCGATGCTGTCCGGTGCCGATGCCGCCGCCGGCGGCGAAAAAGCCTTCAAAAAGTGCAAGGCCTGCCATTCCACCGAAAAGGGCGGCAAAAACCGGGTCGGCCCGAACCTTTGGGATATCGTCGGCAAGGCCAAGGCCGCCGGCGAAGGGTTCAAATATTCCAATGCCTTGAAGGGGCTGGGCGGCGAATGGTCCTATCAGGACCTGGACGCCTTCCTGGTTAGCCCCAAGACGTTCGCCAAAGGCACCAAGATGAGCTTTAAGGGCCTCAGTAAGGCCAAGGACCGGGCAGCCATCATTGCCTACCTGCGGTCCTTGAGCGATCAGCCGAAACCGCTGCCGTGACCCCAGGCGACGCCGGAACCATGACAGAGTCCAGCGCCTTCATCGGCTTGGCCGAACGACTGGCCGAGGCTGCCCGCACCGTGGTGATGTCCCATTTTCGAAAGCCCCTGGCGATTGACGCGAAACCGGACCAATCCCCGGTCACCATCGCCGACAAGGATGCCGAGGCGGCCATGCGCGGGCTGATCGAAGACGCCTACCCTGATCACGGTATCATCGGTGAGGAGTTCCCCGATGCGCGAACCGACGCCGAATATGTCTGGGTGTTGGATCCCATCGACGGCACCCAATCCTTCGTTACCGGCAAGCCGCTGTTCGGCACCCTGATCGCGCTGATGCAAAACGGCCGCCCGGTGCTCGGCGTCATGGACATGCCGGCGCTGGGGGACCGCTGGATCGGTGTCAACGGCCAGCCGACCACGTTCAACGGCAAGCCGGTCACCGTTAGGGCCTGCGAGAGTGTGGACAAGGCTTGGCTGTACACGACCTCGCCGCACATGTTCCTGGACGCCGACTTCCCCGCCTATGAACGGTTGCGAAAAGCCTCCTGGCGCACCGTTTACGGCGCCGAATGCATGGCCTATGGGCTGTTGGCCAACGGCCTTGTCGATATCGTCTGCGAAGGGACCATGGAATTATACGACTACGCCCCGATGATACCGATCATCGAAGGCGCCGGCGGCGTCATCACCGATTGGAATGGCAACGACTTGTGCGCCGATTTGGGCGACGGGGACGACGGCACCATGTTGGCGGCCGGCGACAAGGATATCCATGCCGCTGCCATCAAGCTGTTGGAAGGCTAATCATCATATTTTCGCCATCCTTGGATGGTGTTTTGGTATCCTCTGAAGGGAATCAATCAACCGAAGGAAAACC
>DASCOC010000228.1:0-2780 GCA_036011805.1 Rhodospirillales bacterium | reverse complement strand
CGACCAGCGCGTCACTGGCACCGTAACGCTTGGCCAGGGCGGCAAGCCTTTGTTGATCCCCGTCCATGGCCTGATCGGCGCCAATGGTCGCGATGTCGGCCAAATCACCCAAGGGAAGCAGGGTCGGCACCAGGCTTCGCGTTTTCGGCCGCACCGTCCAGGCTTCGCGCCACGGGTTCGGGTCATCCCATAAAATAAGCGCACCGGCATTCTGGAACACCGGCAGCACCAAGACCGGCTTCGAGACGGTTTCGGCGAAGCTGAAGCCGGATTCGATCAACAATCCGCGCACTTCCTTAGGCTTAAAATGGAAGGTCAGCCGTGCCAGATAACGAACAGAAGAGGTTTTTTCATCGGCCACCGAGAAATCCCTGACGTAGGTGGAAATTTCTTCGGCCGACAGCTGCGGCAGACCCGAATGCTCGATCCTCAAGGTCAAACGTTCCATCAACCTTAGGAACGCCCTCGCCTCGCCTTCCGCCCGCGCCTGTTCACGGGCCTTGGCGGCGGTTTCCGCAGTGACATCAACGGCGACGTCACGAACCTCGAAAACATCCAGGTCCTGGGGATCACGTGTTTGACCCTGGGCATGAACCGGAGCCTGGCCCGCCACCATGGCTACGAGGAATAGCACCGCCAATAGACGATTTAAAAATCCCCGCTTATGCATCAACATCACCCATTACAAAACGTCGCGAATACACTATCTTCTCCCCCAGGATATTTCCCCTGGCCCCATCGACGAGGCAACTTACCATAGCGCACCCGAGGAGGAAGCTATTACCCAAAAAAGGCCTAAAAACGGCAGTGGACCTGCCGGGGGCGCCACCTACATGGACTCCGGCGTCGATATCGATGCCGGTAACGCCCTTGTCGAAGCCATCAAGCCGTTAGCGTCATCAACGAAGCGGCCCGGCGCGACAACTGAACTCGGCGGCTTCGGCGGTCTGTTCGACCTTAAGGCCGCCGGCTACAGCGATCCCCTGCTGGTCGCCGCCACCGACGGCGTCGGCACCAAGCTGATGATTGCCGAGGCCGCGGACGATCACGCCACCGTCGGTATCGACCTGGTCGCCATGTGCGTCAATGATCTGGTCGTCCAGGGTGCCGAGCCGTTGTTTTTTCTCGATTACATGGCCACCGGAAAACTCAACGTCGACGCCGGGCGTCAATTGGTTGAGGGCATCGCCGAAGGCTGCCGTCAGGCCGGGTGCGCCCTGATCGGCGGCGAGACCGCGGAAATGCCCGGCATGTATGCGCCCGGCCGCTATGACCTGGCCGGGTTCTCCGTCGGCGCCGTCGAACGCGATGCGGTGCTGACCGGCAAGGAAGCAACGCCCGGCGATGTGATCTTCGGGCTGGCGTCTTCAGGGCTTCACTCCAACGGCTATTCCCTGGTCCGGCGCATCGTCGAGGACGGTGATTTCGATTACGCCGAAGACGCACCATTTCAACCGGGGACGTCCCTCGGCCGGGCGCTGCTGGAGCCGACGAAAATTTACATCAAAAGCTGTTTGGCGGCGCTCAATACCGGCGGCGTTCATGGCCTCGCCCATATCACCGGCGGCGGCCTGCTGGAAAACATTCCTCGCGCCCTCAGCGACGGACTTGCCGCGACCATCGATGTTTCAACGTGGCCGCTGCCTCCGGTGTTTGACTGGCTGGCCAAGACCGGGGCGATTGCGCCGCATGAATTGGCGCGGACATTCAATTGCGGCATCGGCATGGCCGTCATCGCCGCCGAGGAAAAGGCCGGTGACGTGGAAGCCGCCTTAACAGATGCCGGTGAAACCGTCTTCACCATCGGCGCCATCTCCGAAACCTCAGGCGAGGCTGCTGTCGTTTTGGAAAATATCGACAGCGCCTTCCGATCATGAAAATCGCGGTCCTGATTTCCGGGCGGGGAAGCAACCTGCAGGCCTTGATCGACGCCGCGAGTCAGGCTGAGGCGGGGCCCGGCTGGCCGGCCGAAATCGTGTTGGTGATATCAAACGTCGCCGGTGCCCAAGGGCTTCAGCGGGCCGAGGCGGCGGGCATCCCGACCACCGTCATCAATCACAAGGATTTCGAAGACCGCGAGACATTCGATGCGGCCATGACAGCGGCCATCGAGGCGGCCGCGGACGGCAACGGCGCCGAACTGGTCTGCCTGGCCGGCTTCATGCGGCTTTTATCGACACCCTTTATCGACCATTGGCGCGACCGGCTGATCAACATTCATCCGTCGCTTTTGCCCGCCTACAAGGGGCTGGACGTGCATCAACGGGTCCTCGACGCCGGTGAAGACTTCTCCGGGTGCAGCGTTCACTTCGTGCGCCCGGAAATGGACACCGGCCCCATCATCCTGCAAGCCAAGGTGCCGGTTCAGCCCGGCGACGACGCCGATGCCCTCGCCGCCCGCGTGCTGGAACAAGAACACGTCATCTATCCCGAGGCGGTTCGCCTGATCGCCGATGGCTGGGTATCGGGTGATGGCGAACTTGCACAGATTGACGGAAAGGGAAAGAATTAGAGAAAGGCGAATATAAAGCCTAAACAAAACGCTCTTAGGGAAGATGCGAAATGATGGAGCAGCCGAGAACCAAAATCCTCCTCGCCGGCGGGTTTGTCGCTCTCCTTGTCTTGATGGGGGTGTTGACCGTCATGGGGGGAGCCGTGCTAAGAGGTAATAGTCTTGTTCACATACCTGCTAAAGGAATAATAGCCTGTTTAACCATTGGTATCTTTTATAACGAATATGAGTGAATACATTCGATTGCTGCACCAATTATAATTAATTT
>DASCOC010000227.1:0-33114 GCA_036011805.1 Rhodospirillales bacterium | reverse complement strand
GGCGACGGCCAGCGCTTGCGGCGCCAATTGCCTGAGGGTCGGAAACGAGAAGTCCGGCAATGACAGCGGCGGCAAGTTGGCCGGCATTTCACCGACCAGCGCAACGCCGTGGGCGGGGCCGTCCAGCATCAAGCTCATTACGCTTCCCGCCACCATCGCCAGCAACATATAGGGCGACTGGGGAAAGCGGTATTTTAAGGCTAAGGCCAGGGCCAGGGTGGTTGCGGCGATCACCAAAACATAAACGTTGGTACCATCCACCTTGCCCACGATATCGACCCAGGTGTGCATGAAGGACTCGCCACGGGGGATAGCAATCCCAAGGACGTTCTTCATCTGAGAAGTGAAAATCAGGATGGCGGCGCCAGCGGTGAAGCCGACGACCACGGAATGGGAAACAAAATTAACCAGTTTCCCCAGCCGCGCGATGCCAAAGGCCAGTTGATAGATACCGGCCATCAGGGTCAGGGTCAGGGCCATGGAAACGAATTGAGCCGAACCGGGTACGGCGTGCTGGCTGATGGTGCTGAAAACGACAATGGAAATCGCCGTCGTCGGCCCAGAAACCAAATGCCACGATGACCCAAACAGGGCGGCGATGATCGGGGTGACAATGGCGGTATAGAGCCCGTACTGGGGTGGCAATCCGGCGATCATGGCGAATGCGACGCCTTGGGGCAGGACAATAACCGCCCCCGTCAGCGCCGCCATCATGTCGGCACGCAATGTTTCTTTATTGACCCGGGATATCCAATTTAGGAAAGGCAAGGCCTGTCTGGCGGCAAACAACCCCAGACTTCGCACGGAGGGTTTAGCGTGTAGCAATTTTATTCTTTTTATAACAAAGAGTTACAGTAGGATTTATTATATTCAAATAATATATATATTAATCACCCCAACTTGGCTAGTAAAAAATGCTGCAGTGCACAAATTTTCTACCCGGTTTAAATTTGATCCGAAGGACGGTATTCTAGGACTTCTGAGTGGAGCAGGAACCATGGCAAAAGAACGAGGAAATTTTGGAACAAGGCTGGGGTTCATTCTGGCCGCCGCCGGGTCCGCCATCGGGCTGGGTAACATCTGGAAGTTTCCCTATCTGGCAGGCGAAAACGGCGGCGCCGTCTTCCTGATCATTTACTTAGGCTTCATCTTCACCATCGGGCTCAGCGTCATGCTGGCAGAATTCGCCATTGGACGAAGGACCAAGCGCAACCCTATCGGCGCCTTCAGGCACCTCAAGGGCGGGCCTTGGATCGCTGTCGGCGCCATGGGCGTTTTCACCGGGTTCATCATTCTATCGTTTTACAGCGTCGTCGGTGGCTGGACCGCGTCGCCTACGCGGTCAAATCAGCGACGGGGTTAATGGCGTCTGGAGACCCAAAGGCCCTGGGCGCCGCCTTCGGCGCCTTCATCGGCGACCCGATGGAGCCGATCATCTATCACACCCTGTTCATGGCGGCGACCATCGCCGTTGTCGCCCGCGGCGTCGATATCGGAATCGAGCGCGCCTGCAAGGTACTGATGCCGGTGTTGTTTATCCTGCTGGTGGTGCTGTGCATTCGTTCCCTGACCCTGCCCGGCGCCGAGAAGGGTATCGCCTTCTTCTTGGAACCCGATTTTTCCAAAATCAACGGCGGCATGATTACTGCCGCCCTCGGCCACGCCTTCTTCTCGCTGTCGCTGGGCATGGGCACGATGATCACTTATGGCTCTTATCTTTCAAAGACGGTCAGCCTTCCCAACGCAGCAATGTGGGTAACGTCGCTGGATACGGTGATCGCGCTCATGGCCGGATTCATGATTCTGCCCGCCGTCTTCGCCTTCGGCTTCGATCCGGGGGCGGGACCGGGGCTGACCTTCATCACCCTTCCCGCCGTGTTCTCGAAAATTCCTTTGGGCGCCTTTTTCGGGGTGCTGTTCTTCGTGCTTCTGGCGGTGGCCGCACTGACGTCGGCGATTTCGCTGATCGAGACGGTGGTCGCATACCTTGTCGATGAAAAAGGAATTCCCCGCCCGAAAGCCGCCTTGGGGGCGGGTGTCACTATTTTCCTGCTGGGCATTCCTTCGTCACTGTCGCTTGGGATTTGGAGCAACTACACCCTCGCCGGCAAGGGTTTCTTCGACGTGATGGACTATCTGGCGTCCAACATCATGCTGCCGGCCGGCGGTATCTTTATTTCACTATTCGCGGGTTGGGTGGTCTTCCCCAAGATCATGGATGGAACTGAGGGCGGTATCGGTGAAGGCTTCCGCTGGGTCGCCGTGTGGCAGTTCATCTGCCGCTACATTGCGCCGGTGGCCATCACCCTGGTTCTGATCAACGGGCTTTAGGGGGTCACTAGCCCTCCCCCACCGCCAGCAGCAATTTACCCTTTGATTGGCGGGCTTCCAATGCGTCGTGGGCGGCCTTGGCGTCGGCCAGCGGGAAGCTGCGGTCCAGGGTGACGGTGAGGCGGCCTTCGCCATAGAGACGATACAGGTCTTGCGAACGCTCGGCGCGGGCTTCCGGGGTCGGGATATAATCCGCCAGGTGCGGGCGGGTGAAAAACACCGATCCGGCCTCGGCTAGGTCAAGCGGGTCGAGCGCCCCGATGGGCCCCGACGCATTTCCGTTGTTGGACAGCACGCCCCGGGGCTTCAGGCACTTGATGCTTTGCCGGATGGTGTCCTTGCCGACGGAATCGTAGACCACATTGACGCCCTCGCCATCGGTAATGTCCCGCACCGCTTCGGCGAAATCGACGTCGCGGTAAAGAATGGCGTGATCGGCGCCGCGTTTTTTTGCGATTTCGGCCTTTTCCGCACTGCCGACGGTAACCAGCACCTTGGCGCCCCGCATTTTCGCCAACTGGATCGCCAGCTGGCCCATGCCGCCGGCGCCGGCATGGATCAGGCAGCTGTCGCCGTCTTTCAGGGGATAAAGGGAATGGGTCAGGTAATGCGCGGTCATGCCTTGTAACTGTAACGCGGCGGCGACGTCCAAGGGCACGGCGTCAGGCACCTTGACCAGCTTCCATGCCGGAATGCTGGCGTATTCGGCGTAACCGCCCAAGGACAAACAATAAGCGACCCGGTCGCCGGGCTTGATATCCTCGACGCTAGAATCGACACTCGCACCGACGTCCTCGACCACCCCGGCGGCTTCCATACCGGGCGTGAACGGCGGCACGTTGGGATAGGTGGTGGAGTTCTTGAAAACGCCGGAGCGCATATAAACGTCGATGAAGTTGACCCCGGCGTGACTGATTTTGACCAGCGCCTCGCCGTCGCCTATGTCCGGCACCGCCACGTCGGCCAGCGCCAGCATGTCCGAGCCGCCGTAGCCCCGGACCTGGACCGCCTTCATTGACCCAGCCGTTCCTTCAGCACATCTCCAACATGAGACGGCGTCGCCAACACGCTGGCTCCCGCGGCTTTCAGCGCCTTGCTCTTGGACTGATAGGTGCCGCGATCCCCCATGACGATGGCCCCGGCGTGACCCATCTTCTTGCCCTTGGGCGCGGCGCCGCCGGCGATAAAGGCGATCACCGGTTTATCCATATTGGCGGCGTATTCGGCAGCAAATTCTTCCATCTCACCGCCGATTTCGCCGACCATGACCACGGCATCGGTGCCTTCATCGGCGTCCAGCGCCTCAAGGGCTGCGCGGGTTGTGGTGCCGATGATGGGATCGCCGCCGATGCCGATGAACGCCGATTGGCCGTATCCGGCGGAAACGATGTTCTGGCACAGCAGGGTGCCGAGCGAGCCGGAGCGCGAAATCACCCCGACCCGGCCGGGCTTGAATATACGGTCGTTAAAGGCCGGCATGAATCCTAAAAAACATTCGCCGATGGTGACCGACCCCGCCGTGTTGGGACCGGTGATAGCGGTTCCGGCATCTATTGCCGCCGCCATGAAATACATCACGTCCTGAACCGGAATGTGTTCGGTCAGGATACAGATATTTTTGGCCCCGGCATCAATAGCATCCAACGCCGCGTCTTTGACGCCCAGCGGCGGGATAAACAGCACCGAGACATCAAACGACGTTTCCTTCATCGCCTCAACGGCGGAAGCGTAAACCGGCACGCCGCAATGGCTGGTGCCGGCTTTCTTCGGGTTGACGCCGCCGACGATGTTGGTGCCGTAGTCCTGCATCAGCTCGGTCCAGAACGTGCCCTGCTTGCCGGTAATGCCCTGGATCATAACCCGATGTTGTTTGCGGACGATGATCATGCGGCGCCTCCGCCCTTATCAGCGTCCCGGGCCGCGTCCACCGCCGCCTTGCTGGCGGCATCCATGTCCGGGTAAGGATCCAGGCCTAAGCGCGCTTTAAGCATGGCGATGGCTTCCTCGTCGCCGGTGCCGGCGATGGAGAAGAACACCGGGATGTCGGGCTTGAGTTCGTCCCAGGCGTCGAGCAGGCCATCCATCATCACTTCGCAGCGGGCAAAGGCGCCGCAGAAGTTAACCACCAGGCTTTTAACGCCGGGCTTATCGAGTACCATTTCCAGCGCCGTCTGCGCCTTGGTATATGCCTCGCCGCCGATCTCGCAGAAATTGGCGGGCTGGCCGCCGTGGTGGCGGACCACATCCATGGTCGTCATCGTCAAGCCGGCGCCGTTGGCCAGGATGCCGATGTCGCCGTCGAGCTCGATGTATTTGATCACCGCCGCCTCTCCACGCGCCTCCAGTTCCGTCAGCTTATCCGGGGTGCCGGTGCCGGCCAGATCCTGGTGGCGCTTGATGGCGGAATCGTCCATGACGAATTTGCAGTCCAGCGCCACAAGAGAGCCGTCGGCGCACAACGCCAGCGGGTTGATTTCCAAAAGCTCGGCGTCGTTGGCGATATAGGCGTCGTAGAGCTTATCCAAGGCCTCGGAAACGGCATCCGCCGCCTCCCCGAGGTCGAGCCCCGCCAGCATCAGCGTGGCGGCTCCGGCATCAAACCCGTTCCGGATATCGACTCGAGCCCGTTTGATCTTGTCCGGCGTTGCCTCTGCCACATCCTCGATATCCATGCCGCCTTCGGTGGAAAATATGACCAGCGGCCCCTTGGAAGCGGAATCGTTCATGATTGCGGCATAAAACTCCCGCTTGATGTCGGAACGCCCCTCGACCAGGACGCCTTCGACCGTATGCCCGGCGATATCCATCCCGAGGATTTTTTCGGCAACGGCTTGGGCCTCTTCGGGGGTGTCGGCGGTCTTGATGCCGCCGGCCTTGCCACGCTTTCCGGTCGGCACCTGTGCCTTGACCACACATGGACCAACGACTTGTTGCGCGTCGGCGGCACCAACAGCGGTGCGTACGTATCGGCCTTCCGGCACCGCGATCCCGGCCGCCTTCAGCAGCGGCTTGGCGGCGTGTTCCTCAAAATTCATTTACCGTGCTTCGCCCAGTAATCGCCGAACAAGGCGTCTTCGGAGGGTTTGTCCTCTGGAATTTCGGTGACCAGATGGGTGACGTTGATGAAATGGCGGTAATTGAGATTTTCGGAAATGGAATTTCCAGCCCAGGTGCCGCATCCCATGGACAACGTGAACTCCAGCCCGTTGGTGAAGCTGCCGCCGTTGCCGAAGGTGTGCGCCTGATTGACCAGGACCCGCACCGTGTCCAGGTCTTCGGCCAACTTTCGGGCGTGATCCATGTCATCGGTGTGGATGCCGACGGAATGGCCGCGGCCGCAGACATCCATGATGGTGTCGACCTGGGCCATGGCATCGTCGAAATCCGAGGCCCGGTAGACCGTCAATACAAGGGACAGCTTTTCGTCGCAGAAGGGGGTATCCGGGCCGGGATTGGCGTCCTCGACCATGAAGAACGCCGCCCCATCCGCGTCCCCGGAAAGGCCCGCCTCGGCAGCGAAGACGTCGGCGTCCTTGGCGATAACCTTGCGGTTGAGATGGCCGTCCACCCAAAGGGTCGCCTGGATTTTATCCTTTTCATCCGCCGTCGCCAGATAACCGCCGGCATCCTTCAATGCCTCTAGCGCGGCGTCATAGACGTCATCCAGGATAATCAAGGCGTTTTCCGATGAGCACGACGTCGCATTGTCAAAAATCTTGGATTGGGTGATCTTTTCCGCCGCGTCCTTGAGGTCTGCGCCGGAATCGATAATCACCGAGACATTGCCGGCGCCGACGCCGATCGCCGGGGTGCCCGACGAATAGGCGCGGCGGACATTGTTCTGTGAGCCGGTAACGACAACCAGATCGGCGGCTTCCATCAACGTCTGGGTCAGCGCCTTGTTGACCGGCTGCGGCAACACCTGCACCAGATCGACGGGCAGGCCAATTTTTTCGAGCTCATCTCGCATATAATCCACGGTTTTGGTGGTCGTATTGGCCCCGGCCGGGCTCGGCGCCACGATCACCGCGTTGGCGCCCTTGAGCGCCATCATCGCCTTGTTGACCGGGGTCGCCGCCGGGTTGGTTGACGGCGCGATGGCGGCAACGACACCGACGGGCTTAGCATATTTGACCAGACCCTTGGCCTTGTCTTCTTCGATGACGCCGACGGTTTTCGCCCGCATCAGGTCACGCAGACAGCCGAAGGTCTTGCGCTGGTTCTTGATGATCTTGCTGGCGACGCTGCCCAAACCGGTATCCTGGACCGCCAATTCCGCCAGTTCCTCGGCGCGTTCGGGCTTATAAATGGACCACGCCAGCGCCGTTACCGCCTCGTCAACGCGGGCCTGATCGGCATCCACCAGCGCCGCCATGGCGGTACGGGCGCGTTCCACAAGGCCTGCGATTATTTCTGATTCACCCTCTAACTGGGGCGCGGCCGCTGTTTGGCTCATGATGATGTCTTCCCTGGTGTTTCGGGGATTATAACGCTACTCCGCGCGCCAAGGAAACGGGAACAACCGGTCCAGGGGTTCGGAAATTTCATAGACGCTGGTGATCGCCAGATTTTGGTCATAGGGCACGCCTTCCGCCTCGGCCCGCCTCATCAGTCTTTCGGTATGGATTTCGGCGACATCGGGATCGAACACCAAGTCGCCGGGGTCGTAAATCCTGAGATACCCGTCCAGGTCCCTGGCCGGCATGACCCGTGATTTAACAAATCGGTTGGGCGACCAGGGAATATCCAGCGCACCGGTCTCCAACGCCCTGACGGCGCCCAGGGCGGCATCGCCGTCACCCATTTCCAACACCCTATCGATGATCGGCCTAGTCTCGCGGCGGATCAGGTCCGCCTCTGTTTGGAATTCCGGCAGCTCGTCGAGCCGGATGTGGCGCGCCATATAGACCGCCATGCGGGTGGTGCGGAGGCCTTCGGCGTTGGCTTCCGGGGTCGGAATACCATAGGACTCGTGCGCGCTTTTGGTGGTGACGCTGACCGCGCCGCCGATCGCCGCCAGCGTCCCGCCATAGGACACCAAGGCGGCGCATTGGGCCTCGTCCTGGGGCCAGGCGCCCATCCAGTGCAGCGACGTCACCGGCAGGAACATATCGTCATATCCGGCGGCGGAAAGATACTCGTGCGCCAGTTCACCGCAGACCTTGATTGCCGCCGCATCCTGGATCAGGTGCAGGGTCTGCGCCAATTCAAGACCGTAATTCCGAACCCCCTGGCCGGCGGCGAGAAGCGCGTCCAGCACCCCGACGGCGATGGCGATGCACGGCGGCACGTTGGTGCCGGTCAAAAAACCGGGCTGGCGGCGGTGCAGGTCGACGCCTTTTTCCCGATAAAGCACCGCCAGACGATCCAGGTATTGATAATTGCGGATGCCTTCGGCGATGGAGGTGTCTTTGGTGTAAGACGTGGTATAGGCAATGCCGGAGCCCAGATAACCGGTGAACCCGGCGGCAAACCCGACCTCTGACGTCAGCCGCGGCATGGCGGTTCCGCTGAGCACGATGGCGGGCTTGTTAATCGCATCGATCAACTTTCTGGTCTCGCGCGGGCCGTAATTGACCATGGGAAAGCCGTTGAGCATGGAGCGGCCTTCTTTTTTAGATTCCTCGATGCCGATATCGGCCTGGGACCATTGTTCATTGCGGGTATAGCTGTCCGTCGTCGTCGGCACGATATCGGCCATGCCGTCTGCGTCCAGCGCCCGCATCAATTCCAGTTGCAAATCCAGCGTGCCGAAACCGCCGCGTGGCTGAGTTAGGCAGCGGCCTTCTTCCGCCGCCTTCCGCATCACCCATCCGAGTTGTTTATGGTTTGGCAGGGATTTGTGAAACTGAACGGCCTCGTCCAGATCGACCTCGGCGCCGGTCGGCCAGCGGGCCAGGTTTTCGCTGCGCATTTTGGCGAAGTCGTCGGCGGGAATTTGCGCCGATGAAAGTTGAATATCGTTGCCGTCAGAGTCCATGACCCTCAATCCTCGCCGACAGCATGCATGTGGGCCAGACCAAAGGTCAAGGCGGCCTCGGGATCGACCGCGGCCAGCAGCCCGACGGCATAAAGGACATAATCGGAGTCCAGCAGCAACGCCGGGGCTTTCGGTTTCAACGATTGCGGTTGGGCCGGATCGGCCAGTCCGGCGGCAAGGGTGGCGGCAGGGTTTTCTCCATGTGCCAGGACCCCGCCGGTGCCGATCAATATTTCGATGGCACTTAAATCCTTGCCGGTCTGGACGCTGACGGGGCCTGTCACCGTCTGCACTAGACTAAGCGACCCCGCATGGCGGGTGACGGCCAGCCCAAGGGCGGCGGCGGCCAGGGCTTGGTCGAAGCGGGCCGCGTCGCTGCCGGCTTCGGGCAGGCGTTCGATATCGCCGGCAAGGGCGTCGAGCAAATCACCGGCGCGGCCCGCATCGACCCCGGCGGCAACGGCGATGGTATCCAGGCCCGCCGCCTCGGCAATGGTAAGGGCATTAATTCGCATACCCAAATCGCCTTCGACACTGCGTTTCAGGTGCGGTTCGGGCAGGCCATGCTGGATAACGCCTTCCCCCGTCGGCGCACCGCTGGCCACAGAATGTACGTCGGTGGTGGCGCCGCCGACATCAACGACCACCAGTGCGCCTAAGCCGGGCGTGCCGGGCACCCCTTCCGACAACAGCTTGGCGCCGTCCAACACGGCAGCCGGTGTCGGCATCAGCACCGCGTCGAACATATCCGCCGCCTTATCGATGCCCTTGGCATGGACGATCCGGTCGATGAAGACCTTACGGATGGCGGTGCGTGCGGGTTCCACCTCAAGCACACCGAATTCGGGCATGACGTTGGCGGCGACGATGACCGGTTTGCCGGCGGCTTTAAGGATGCCTTCGACTTCCGGGGCGGCATCGCGGTTGCCGGCGACGACGATCGGACAGGCCACCACCGACGCGGCCAACTTGCCGGCGTTTTCCAAAATCACATTGGCGTTGCCACCGTCGGTGCCGCCGGCCAACAGAATAATATCGGGGCCTTGGGCCTCGATATCAGCGATGTCGGCGGGGGTCAGGCCGTAGGAATACGCGCCGGTCAGTTTCGCCCCGGCGCCAAGCGCCGCCTGTTTGGCGGCTTCGGCGGTCAATTCCCGAACCAGCCCGACCGTCACCATGCCCAGTCCCCCGGCGGCGCTGGAACAGGCCAGACGGTATTTGAAATCCGGTAGGCCGCCGATCCGGGCTTCCATATCGCTCTGCGCCGCACTGAGGCCTTCGCTGACATCGGTGGCCACCGTCGACGGCCCCTGGCCGGAACCGATGATTTGGGCGGCATCCAGATCAATGGCACGCAATTTGGTAAAGGTCGAACCGAAATCAATCAGCAGCGCCGTGCTCACGGACCACCCCCGGCGCGGGCGGCGAAATCCTTGTCCAAGGTTTCGATCACCTCTTCGGTGCGGGTGCCGTTGGCAAAGGCGCGGTCGAAGCCCATCGCCTCATAGCGCGCCTCGACGTCGGCCCAATCCTGCTTGCCGACGACCAGGTTACCACCGACGTAAAGCAGGATGTCGGTGAGCCCGGCTTCGATGCAAAGCTCGCGGAAGCCGCGGCAATCCAATTCCCCCTGGCCGTAAAGCGACGACACCATGATGCCGGCGGCGGCGGTTTCGATCGCCGCCTTGATGAATTCATCGGCCGGAGTCAGCGCACCCAACGCCACCACCTTGAAACCGGCTTCTTCCAGCGCCATCGACAATATCCGGTTGCCGACGATATGGGTGTCGGCGCCGATGACGCCGGTTACCAGGGTGATCTTGCCTCGGTCCAGAACGGATTCGGCCCCCATTGCGACAACCTTTCGCTAAACTCTTGACCGTCATAAGGTAACGTCCCCACCAGAAACTGGAAAGGATGCATCATTTCCGATTTCGATCCCATCGCTGGAGTTTCAAGCGAAACCGCTGCCTTGCGCCGTAAGGCCACTTCAAGAGGCATCGGCGACGCCCTCAGCATGCCATTTTTCATGGTTCTGGCGTCGATGATGGGGTTCGGCTCCTTGGCGCGGGAAAGCGGGCTGACCTTTGGCGTGTCGGTGGTTTCCAGCGCCACCGTTTGGGGCCTGCCGGGCCAAGTGGCGTTTGCCGAACTGTTCGCCGTCGGCGCCCCGGTGCTGGCCATTATGTTGGCCTCCTCCATGGCCAATTTGCGATTCCTGCCGATGGCGCTGTCGATGCTGCCGTTGTTCCGGGCCGATCAACGCGCCTGGCGGTGGCGGTATCTTCTGGTGGCGTTGATGTCCATCAACACTTGGGCGTTGACCCTGCGCCACGGCCCCGCCATGCCACAAGACCAGCGTTTTCACTATTACATGGGCCTTTGCATCACCTGCATGACCGGCGGGTTGATCGGCACGGCGCTGGGATATTTTCTGGCCGTCAGCTTCCCGTTTTTCGTCATTGTCAGCCTGATTTACCTGAACCCGGTCTATTTCATTTTCCTGTTTTCTGGCGTACGCCATCGAAATTGCATCTTAGCGCTTCTCATTGGCGCCCTTCTGGGACCGCTGTTTCACCTGATCTCTCCTGATTGGGGACTGCCGTTCTGTGGTGTCATCGCCGGCACGGCCGCCTTTTGGATCGACAAACGCATGAAAGCGTCTCTAGGGGGAATGACGCCATGACCGACCTTAGTCTGATCGGCGGGTTGTGGGGATTGTTGATCCTGGTCAGCCTGTCCACCTATATCTGGCGCGCCGGCGGCGTTGTCATCGCCGCCCGAATCGACCCGGATGGTAAATTATCGCAATGGTTCAGCTGCGTCGCCTACGGCATGCTGGCGGGACTGATCTCGCGGATCATGCTGATGCCGATCGGTATCCTGGCGGAAACGCCGCTGGCCGACCGCCTGGCGGCGTTGGCGGCGGGATTCGTTCTATTCTGGATATTCAAGCGCCATATGCTGCCCGCCACCCTCGGCGCCACCACCGTGTTCCTGGCCCTGACCACGCTCAGGGCCAAGGGATTGTTCTAGGAAACGTCCTCTTTATTGACGCCATATTTTGGCGATAACATGCCGCTTAGTTCGGCCAGGACACGAGCAGCCGGCAGCACCCGGTCGATCAGCCCCACCCCTTGCCCGGCATAAACGCTTAGACCTTCGGCGTGACGATCCTTGTCCATGCGCCGCGCACCTCCGGCGACGAAACGCAAGAAGCTTTTCTTGCGGGGCGGGATAACACGATAGGGCGTGCCGAGTGGCCAACCGTAAGAATAGAAGCGCCCACGCACCGTATCATCGGCGTCGGCTTGAACGAGGCGCTTTTTGTAGATGTCGTGGGCTAACGATTCGGTCGTCGCGACGAAGCTGGTGCCAACCCAGACGCCGGCAGCGCCAAGCCTGATCGCCGCGTCAACGCCATCATGATCCGCGATCCCGCCAGCGGCCAGGACTGGGCATGGCGCGACCGCCGGCACCACCGCCCGCAGCAATGCCTGCAAGCCAATCGTCCCGGCCACGTGCCCGCCCGCCTCGATCCCCTGGGCGATGACGATATCGACGCCGTCTTCAGCCGCCTTACGCGCTTCTGCGACCGAGCCGACCTGGATCATGGTGATTATACCAGCCGCCTTGGCGCGCGGAATAACGTGAGAAAAATCGCCCCAAAACAACGATAAAACCTTCGGCTTCTCGGCAAGTACGACCGAAAGCTGCGCCTCGAAGCCATCCGGACCCGGCCCCTTTGGCACAAGATTGATACCGAACGGGCGGTCGGTCAGACGGCGGGTTTCTCTAATCCAATCACGAATATCCGAAGCACTTCGGCGAATGCCACCGAGATGCCCAAGCCCACCGGCATTGCTGACTGCGGCGGCCAATTCCGGCCCGGCGACGCCGCCCATACCAGCCTGAAAGACCAGATTATCGACGCCGCAAAGGGTGCTTATGGTGGACACCACGAGGTTTCTCCCTACCGATTGTTCCGCTCGGTATTTTTCCCCGGAATCAGCACCCGTCCTTCGAACAGACGGCGTTGGGTGCGATAGACCCCGGCCTGTTCCGCAACCCAGCCCTCAGTGCCATTGGTAACGGTGCAGGCCACCGGGATAATGCCGGACGGCTGCATAATCTGGATATCATCCCCATCCGGCCTTGGCCGTGTATGGCGGTGAATAACCGTGCCCTCGATGCGTGCCCCGGTGGCGCAACAAAGGGCACCGGTCAACGGCAACGCCCGATGCGTGTTTCCCGAGGAAAGAATCCTCGCGGTCAGATCGGCATCATCGGCCTTGATGGTCTCCCCGGCGAGCGTCTGGGCGTCTTGCGGCGGCGCGACCATGCCGACCCAGGGCGAAGACGGATAGTTTTCGGTGGCATCCTTGGCGGTTTTCGCAATTCCCATCATCACCGTGGCCTGGGCGCGAATATCTTCCAGCCATCCCATGATCTCGGCCCTGGCGTCGATGTCGGTGGGGGCCTCGGTGCCGGTTAGTCCTAAAGCCTTGGCCTCGACGAACACAACCGGGTTGGCGGCGTCGATGAGCGAAGCCTCGACCACGCCTAGGCCGTCGACGGTGATCTCATCGATGACGTTGCCGGTCGGCAGCAGGCGTCCCGTCGCGGCGCCGCCGGGGCGATGAAATTCCAGCCGCACCGGTGCGCCGGTTCCGGAAACGCCTTTTAGATCAAAATCACCGTCAACGGCGGCCATATCGCCATCCATGGCGAAACGGGAATGGATGATCTTGTCGGTGTTGGTATTGTAAATACGGATAAGAGCATCGTCTCCCGCTGCATTCACCAATCCCTCATCGACGGAAAAGGGGCCGATGGCCGACGACATGTTGCCACAATTAGCGCCGTAGCCAACGTTCTCCTTATCCACGCTGATCTGGGCAAAGGTGTAATCCACATCGGCATCGTCGCGGTCCGACGGCTCAACGATGCAGACCTTGCTCAGCGACGATATCCCGCCGCCCATGCCGTTGAGTTGGCGGCCGTTAGGATCAGGGCTGCCAATGGCGGCAAGGAAGATCGCGTCCCATTCGGTCCGTTCTTCGGGCAGGTCGGCACGATTGAAGATGATCGCCTTCGACGTGCCGCCCCGCATAAAAACGGCCGGGATTTTACGTTGTTTCATGGCCTTCCCCTTTCAACCTGGGCAGCGCTGCGCCCGGCGATACGTCCGAACGTGGCGCCCGACACCAACCCCGACCCGGCGCCGTAATTGTCGTGGAACAGGCCGCCGACCATTTCACCGCAGGTATAAAGGCCGGGGATCGGCCGCCAGTCGGTACCGATGACCTGGGCGTCGGCGTCGATCTTAAGCCCCCCGAAGGTAAAAGTAATGCCGCCGGTGACGGAATAGGCGTGAAACGGCGGATCATCGAGACGAACCGCCCAGTTGGTCTTTTCGATATCCAGACCCTGGGTCGACAGCCCGTCTTTTTGGCTGGGGTCAAAACCGCCGGGATCGCAGGCGGAAGCGTTGTATTGATTAAGAGTCTTAAGCGCCTGGTCCTTGTCGTCGATGTCGAGCTTGCCGATCAGGTCTTCCAGGGTGCCGGCGACGATTGGCTCACTGGTGGAATAGCGGGGTTCCAGCAGATCCACCGTCTTTTGATCGAAGAACTGAAAGGCCATGCCGCCGGGCTGGTTGAGAATAATCCTTCCGTATTTGGCATAGGTTAGAAACTGTACGTCGAAGCCTTCATCCAGGAAGCGCAGACCCAAACGGTTGATCATGACCCCGTAAAGATAGGAAAGCCGGTTGCTTTTGTCGGTCAGTTCACGCGGTGCGAATTGGCCCCAATCGGCACTGATCGGCGTCGAGTGGCAGCCGCTCCACTGTCCCCACGGCATGGCGCCGATGTCCAACGCCATGCGCAGGCCATCGCCCTGGTTATGCGGCGTGCCCCGGACCTTGGCCTGGTCCCAAGGCGCGCCCAGGTGTTGCGCCCGCATCTGGGTGTTGGCTTCGAAACCGCCGGCGCCCAGCACCACTGCCTTGGCGGTAATCTCTTCAACCCCGTCGGGACCCCGCACCTTGACCCCCGATACCCGGCCCTTGGAATCCTGAATCAATTCGATGGCGGCGGCCTCATAGCGGATTTCGACACCCACGGCTTCGGCGGTGGTGAACCAGGCCGTGGACAGCCCGACGCCTTCGTGTTCGGCGCGCACCACCAGTCCCCGCTGCCACTGGATGACACCGTCCTTGTCGACGCCGGAGAGACCGACGGCGGGTTCCATGGGAATTTTACCGGTCCCGTGCATCCACATCACCGTGTCGCGGGAATTGGAGACCAGGATATCCGAAAGCTCCGGATCGGTTTGGCCGCCGGTCACGCGCATCAAGTCGCCCATGAAATCATCATAAGGGTAAGGCGTGACGCCGTCGTAGAAGTTCGGGTATTGATCCTCGATGCCCGGAAGCAGGGGTTCCAGGTCGCGGGGATCATCGAAGGCAAAGCGGAAGACGCCGCCGCTCCAATGGGTGTTGCCGCCGCGCATCTTCTTGGGCGCCTTTTCCAGCACCAGGACCTTGTCCGCGCCGTTCTCGCAAGCCGATACGCTGGCCGCCAGCGCTGCGTTCCCCGCACCGACCACGATGACGTCGTAGTCAGCCAACTTTTTCTTCCTTCCTTGGCGGGGTCATGGCGGTGGTGAGATCGGAAAGGGATGAAATATCCTCCAGATTTTCCAGCATCTCGAACAGAGGCAAAACGCTGTCAGCCGGCAGCGCCCTTTGAGCGCAATCGTCAAACTTGGCCCACAGCTCATCACGGCTCATGGGGTTATCTGGGCCACGCCCGAGCTCATGATCACGGCGGACGGACAGTTTATCGCCGCCGGTGGTGGTAACGATGACCTCGGCCCCGAACTGATTGTCGGATTCCGCCGGCATGTCGGGGTGCGCGCCGACGCGGACCACCGACATCAGCTTGCGTGCTTCTTTATCGGCATAAGCGTCACCTTCGAAATGATCGAGGCCGACACGACCGTCCAAAAGTGCGCGGGCGACGATGTAGTGCATGGAAAACTTGGCCTTAAGTCCGCTTTCCGGGTCCGGGTTGTCGGTATGGGGAAGACGGCGGGGATTAGCCAGAACTTCAATGTCGGCGGCGTCCCCGGGCGTCAGCCCGTTGTCGCGGACCAATTCCAGCATGCAATTGATCGCCGTGTGGGTGGAGCCGCAGCACGGGAACTGCTTGAGGCCCAAACCGGGATCGATGATATCCAAGGGGTCTGCCCAGTTCTCGAAAATCCGCTCCGCATCGAAGTTTCCGGGTCCGTTGAAGACGTTGAAAAAGCCTTGTTCATGCTCGAACGCCTCCGGGTTGGCGGTGAAGCCTTCCTTCGCCATCAGCGCCGCCTGCATTCCGTTCCTGACCGAATGGCCGACATGCAGCGGCTTGGTCATGGTGCCGAAGTTGGCCTTGACCCCCGACGCCAGGGATACCGCCAGGCATAGCGCCAATGCCGTTTCCTCCTCGCTCAAATCCAGAAGCAACGCCGAGGCGGCGACGGTGCCGAAGATGCCCAGCGTCGCCGTCGGGTGCCAGCCCTTTTCGTAATGATGAAAATTGACGCCGTGGGCGATGCGGCTTTCGGTCTCGAACCCGGCGACATAGGCGGTGATCGCGTCGCGGCCCCCGACGGCCCTCGACTCGCCGGTCATTTCCCCCAAGGCGATAATCGCCGGCACCAGGGGCACCGACGGGTGGCCGCCAATGGAACCGGCGAAATCGTCAAAGTCCAACGCATGCGACGCGGTGCCGTTGATCAAGGCCGCATCGAGAGGCCCGGCGCGGCCGCCGCCGATGATCAGGCACGGGCCGTCGTTGGCACGCTCACTTATCCCTTGGCCGATACCCTGGACGCGCTTGACGATGCTGACACAGTCTTCGCCCGCCCCCGCCAGGGTAACGCCGACGGTATCCAGAATCCCGACTTTCGCCCAGGTGACGGCGGTGTCCGGCAAATCGTCATACCGAAATGCCTTAATCCCGCGGGCCAGTTCGCCGGCGATGGTCATGGATGCGGCCTCCCTTAAAGCGAACGATCCCGGATTGTATACAATTTGACAGGGCAGATCGAGTCCTTGGCGGCTTATTCGTCACCTGCCAACGCCTTGGGGTTGCTTTCCCGCACCCGTTCCCGCGCTGTTTGCCATAGAAGCTCGCGGACGGCATCGTGGCCGGGGGTGCCGGGGTCATAATCGCCGCCACGGACCGCCGCCGCCAAGACTTGGTTGAGGTCCGCCAATGCCCCCCCCTTTCCAAGAATTCGGGTCAGCGACTGTAACTCTTCCACTTCCGGTGCATCGCCGGTGGTTTCCTGGCGCTCGGCGATGGCCAGCGCACTGGCCAGCATCAATTCCCTATACCGCTGATCATCGGGAACCTCGACGCCGAGATCGCCCCCCTTGATCCGGCGGACCAGTTCGGCAAGCTCAATTCCGGTCGGGCGGTCACGCATCCGGGCGCCCTCCGGATTGACGCAAAACCTCTAGTTCCAATTCCGGCACCAGATGCTGAGTGAGCGCCAGCTCCAAGGATAATTGTTCGCCCGACACATGGCGGGCGGCCTGTTGGCAGGCGATAACCGCCCAACGCACGTGCGCCATGACTTCCCAATAGGCGACGCGCCCGGCATCGATACGGCGTCCGGATTCCTGTTCGTAAGCCTCATAAAATGGCTTTCGATCGGCGATGCCGCCGGCTTCACGCTCGACCGCGCCGAACCGCCAGCATTTGGCGCAGAACCAGGCGATGTCTTCTTCCGCCTCCCCCCAACCGGCGAATTCCCAATCCAGGATGCCGGTCAACGTACCGTCATCCGTGACCATGTAATTGCCGGTGCGATAATCCCGATGGCAAAGCACGATGTCGGCGGCTTCCGGCGCATTTCTCTCAAGCCACCGAAGTCCCCATTCCAGGGCCGGACGAGCCTGTCCCAAATCATCCAAATAACGGCGATACAGGGAAACGGCGGCCAGCGCCGGGGAACCGTCCGGCGATGCCAGGAAATCCAGGGCGTCGGCGTCGGCCGTTTCCGGCGTGATCGCATGAATGCGCGCCAATTGGCGGCCCAGGGATGCCGCCAGCGCATCGTCGGGCGGGCGCTTGACCAACTTATGCCCCTGGGCGATGCCTTCGATGCGGTTCATGATGAAAAAAGGGCCACCCAGAATAGCCGCATCTGTAGCCAACAAATACGGCTTCGGCACCGTGATGCCGGCCCGATGGGCGATTTTCAATAACGCACATTCCTGCGCCCGGCTATGGCTGGCGGCGACCGACGACAGCGCATCCAAGCGCAACACCAATGCATAGTCGCCGGTCCTGTCGCCGCCTTCCAACACCGAAATATCCAACAGCCAATTTTCCTGAATGGCGCCGCCCGGCAGTCTGTGCAAGGCCTTGATCTCGACCGGGGCCTCGGCGGCGTCGCTGATAAATTTCCGAAGCCGCGCTTGGGCGTCTTCCGGCATCACCCCCATTGCCAGAAGTCCAGTCCCTGTTCCCGGAAGAATTTTGCCAGCACCATTTCATGGACTTCCGAGGCGCCGTCCACCAGCCGCGCCTGACGGGCATAGCGGTACATCCATTCCAACAGCGTGTCCTTGGAATAACCCTTGGCGCCGCACAACTGGATGGCCGTATCGACGGCGTGATGAAGAGTGTCGGCGACCGCGACCTTGGCCATGGAGACTTCCTTGCGGGCGAAATCACCCTGGTCCAGTTTCCACGCCGCGTTCATCACCAAAAGCCGCCCGGTGTGGATGTTCATGGCGGCTTGGCCCAGCTTCATTTGCACGCTTTCGCGCTCAATCAGCTTCTCCCCGAAGGCTTCGCGTTCTTCCACGTATACGCCGGCGATCTCCAACGCCCGCTTGGCCATGCCGAGCCAGCGCATGCAATGGGTCAGCCGCGCCGTGCCCAGCCTGATCTGCACCACCTTGAGACCGTCGCCGACCTCTAACAATCTGTTCTCGTCGGGGATTTCGAGCCCTGAGAATTTTAACTCACAATGGCCGCCGTGTTCTTCCGGACCCATGATCGGAATCCGCCGGGTGATTTCCCAGCCCGCCTGGTCGCCATGGAACACAAATGCCGTCAGCCCCTTACGCGGATCATCGCTGGTCCGCGCGACGATGATAAAATGACTGGCCGCCTCAGCCCCGGTGATGAACCATTTATCACCATTAACGGTCCAGGTATCGCCGTCGCGGTTCGCCGTCGTCAACATCATCCCGGCCGGGTCGGAGCCGGCGCCGGGATGGGGTTCGGTCATGACGATGGAGGAACGCACCTTGCCGTCGATGATCGGCTGCAGCCATTTATCCTTCTGCGCCTCGGTGCCGACCTTGTTCAGCACCACCATGTTGCCGTCGTCCGGCGCAGCGGCGTTAAAGACCGCCGGGCCGAAGATGGATCGGTTCATTTCCTCGTAACACGCCGCCATGCCGACCGTGTCCAGCCCCTGCCCGCCCCGGTCCTTGGGCATGGCCAACGCCCAAAGCCCTTCGGCCTTGGCTTTAGTCCGCAAGGACTGCAACAGGTCTTCGTTGATGTTTTCGCCCTCGTCGAAGGTCGCCGGGTCGGATTCCAGCGGCAATAATTTATCCTCGACGAAGGCGCGGATGCGGCTGCGGAAATCATCGGTCTCGGGGGAAAGGGTAAAATCCATGCTTGGTCTCCCTAAAGCGAACTGACCAAATGGCCGCCGTCGACGGCGAGGACGGCGCCGGTCATGTAGCTGGATGCGTCTGAGCACAGCAACAGCAACGGTCCGTCCAGTTCAGTCATGTCGGCCGGGCGGCGTTGCGGAATGCGTTTCAATAAGGCTTTGCCGGCGTCGCCGGCCAGATAATCGTGGGTCAGGTCGGTTTCCACATAACCCGGCGCCAGGGCGTTGACGCGGATATCGTGGACCGCCAGTTCCAACGCCAACGCCTTGGTCATCTGGATCAAGCCGGCCTTGGACACCGCATAGGGAACCACCCCCTTGGATACCCTTAAGCCCAGGACCGAGGCGATATTAACGATGACGCCGCCGGTTTCGGCCGCCGCCATCCGCTTGGCGGCTTCTTGGGCGACCGTCCAGGCGCCTTTCAAATTCGTGTCCATGACCTGGTTCCAGTCGTCCTCGGACAAATCCAGCGCCAGACCGCCCGCGGCCATGCCGGCGTTGTTGATGAGCACCGTCACCGGCCCGGCCCGTTCCTCGACGGTAGCGAACCCATCCTCGACGCTGTCCTTGCTGGTCACGTCCATCTCCACGGCGACGGCCTTGCCGCCGGCGGCCTCGATTCCGGTGACGGTGACGGCGATCTCATCGGTGCGGCGCGCGCAAACGCCCACCGTCGCCCCGGCCTGGGCCAGGACACCGGCAAAATAACGGCCCAACCCGCCCGACGCGCCGGTGACGAGGGCGACTTTGCCGCTGAGGTCAAATGAAACGGTCATTGGTGTATTCTATAGCTCCAAGGCCCGTTCGCGCAGGACGAATTTTTGAATCTTGCCGGTCGAGGTTTTAGGCAGTGGCCCGAAGACGACCCAATGGGGCGCCTTGAAACGGGCCAGGTGATCCTTGCACCACTGGATAATTTCTTCGGCGGTGACCTCGCCCGCGTCCGCCGTCAGGGTGACGAAGGCGCACGGGCCTTCACCCCATTTTTCATGCGGCCGGCCGACGACGGCGGCTTCCATCACTTTTGGATGCTTGTAGAGCGCCTCTTCGACCTCCAGCGACGAGATGTTTTCGCCGCCGGACAGGATGATGTCCTTGGACCGGTCCTTGATTTCGACATAGCCGTCGGCATGGACGACGCCCAGGTCGCCGGTATGGAACCAGCCGTCGGCAAAGGCTTCGGCGGTGGTTTTCGGGTTCTTGAGATACCCCTTCATCACCGTATTGCCCTGCAACATCAATTCGCCGATGGTTTCCCCGTCGGCGGGCACCGGGGCCATGGTTTCCGGGTCCAGCACCATATGCCCGGATATGGTCGGATAGCGCACCCCTTGGCGTGCCATCAAGCGGGCCCTTTCCTCGGTTTCCAGGTCGGCCCAGTCCGGCTGCGGCGCCGCAAAGGTGGACGGCCCATAACATTCCGTCAGCCCGTACAGATGGGTAACGTTAAAGCCCATGGCCTCCATGGCTTCGATCACGGTGCTGGGCGGCGCGGCGCCGCCGGTGGCGACCTCAATGGGGGTATCGAAACGTTTTTTCACATCGTCGGGGGCGTGCGCCAGCATGTTCATGATGATTGGCGCGCCGCACATATGGGTAACGGCGTGGTCGTCGATCAACGGAAAAATCTGCGCCGGATCGGGATTGCGCAAACAGACGTGGGTGCCGCCGACCGCCGTCACTCCCCAGGTGTAGGACCAGCCGTTGCAATGGAACATCGGCAGCGTCCACAGATAAACGGATTTGGGGTTCAACCCGAATACCAGCGCGTTGCTGATGGCATTGAGAAAGGCGCCCCGGTGGTGATAGACGACGCCCTTGGGATTGCCGGTGGTGCCCGACGTATAGTTGAGCGAAATCGCCTGCCATTCGTCGGCGGGCGGGGCCCAGGCAAAATCCGGATCGCCTTCTTCCAGAAACGCTTCGTAATCCATTTCGCCGATCAGCGCCCCGCCTTCCCCAAGCGGATCATCGATATCGATGACGGTGATCGGGGTATCCAGGCTTTCCAGGGCCTCCTTGATCACGGAGGAATACTCCCGGTCGGTGATCAAAATCTTGGCCTCGCCGTGCCCTAAAATAAAGCCGATGCCGGCGGCATCGAGGCGATAGTTGAGCGCGTTCAGCACCGCGCCGGTCATGGGAACGCCGAAATGCGCTTCCAGCATCGGCGGGGAATTGGGCGCCATCACCGCCACCGTGTCGCCGAGTCCGATACCCCGCTTTGCCAACGCCGATGCCAAACGGCGGCAGCGTTCACCGAATTGGCGGTAGGTAAAGCGTTTATCCCCATGAATGACGGCGGCCTTTTCTGGGTATACCGATGCCGCCCAATCGAGGAAGGTCAGCGGCGTTTGCGGCTGGAAATTGGCCGGGTTGGCATCCAAGCCCGTCTCAAAGATGTTTTTTTCCTCGCCCATGGTTGTTCCCCGGCTACCCTTCCCGCCGCTCCGCGTTCAATCCTCGGCGTCCGTTTCGGTATTCGTCTCGGCAAAGGGGTCGTCTTCGCTCGAAACCACCGCGCGGTTGGTGACCACGGCGGGCATCGGTTTCTCGTTGACCATGAGCCGGAAGACGTCCGGACGGGCGTAATGCCCGACGACGTCGAAGTCGTACTTGCCGCGGGCGATATCTCCCATGTCGAGATCGGCGGTAAGGATGCACTCCTTGTCGAACTCGGGCCCGGCGAGAATCTGCCCCAGCGGGTCGACGATCAGGCTGCCGCCGCGCGAGATCACCGTCTCGGGATCGTCGCCCTGGATGGCGTCGTAATCCTCGGGAAAGTCCGAGCGTTTGGTGAACTGATTGCACGACAGCACGAAACACCGCCCTTCGAGGGCCACGTGCTGCATCGTCGAGGCCCAGGTGGGACGGTCGTCCGCCGTCGGCGCGCAGTAGAGTTGGATACCTTTGGAGTACATGGCCGTGCGCAACAGGGGCATATAGTTTTCCCAACAGATAACGGCGCCGAGCCGGCCCAGCGGCGTATCGAACACCGGCATGGTCGAGCCGTCGCCGAACCCCCATACCAGCCGCTCGAGAGCCGTCGGCATGAGCTTGCGGTGCTTGCCGAGATAGGCACCATCGGGGCTGAAGAACAGGATGGTGCAATAGAGCGTGCCGCCGTCGCGCTCGATTACGCCGATCACCAGATGGACGCCGGCTTCGCGGGCCGTGGCCGCCAGATGATCGACGGCGGGACCGGGAACCTCGACCGCGCTGTCATGGTAGCGGCGGAAGTCCTCCCGGCCCTCGGCCGTGCGCATGCCCACGCGGGCGCCGAAATCCAAGCCTTTCGGATAGGCGGAGACAAAGGCTTCGGGAAATACGACAAGCTCCGCGCCCTCGCGGGCCGCATCGGCGGCGAGGTCGCCAACCTTTTCCAGCGTCTTTTCCCGATCAAAGGCGACGGGCGCCGCCTGGACAACGGATGCGCGGACGTTTTTCATGGCTCCTCTTCCGATTGTTTCGCTAGCTTAAGCCCTCAACAAGGCTTTGCGCATGCGATTTTTCAGGACAACCCCGTCATTGGTCGGCAACACGAATTCCAATTCTTCGGCCTTAACCTTGATGCTGTAAAACACCGGCCCCGGAGCTTCCCGGATAACCGGCAACACCGTGTCCAGCTCCGCCTGATCCCTAACCATGCCGGTGACCGGCAATCCCACCGCCGCCGCCACCCCCGGCAGGTCGACGCCGAACGCGGTATGGGTCTGCTGCATGCCGGTTTCGCCGTAGCATTCGTTATCGATCACGACAACGGCCAGATTTTCAGGTTTCTGCAAGGCGATGGTCGCCAGCGAGCCCATACCCATCAGCATTTCACCATCGCCGGTCAGCACCAACACCCGGCGGTCCGGCTGCGCCAGGGCGATGCCAAGGCCGATGCTGGCGGCGCCCCCCATCGCCCCCCACAGGGGAAAATTGAGGTCATGGTCGCCGACCGCCGTGATGTCCCAGGCGCACGCGCCAAGCCCGGCGACAACGACAAGCCCATCACGATCCGCCAGCAACGCCTTTGCTACGGCGCGGCGATCGAGGGGATAGGTTTCGCTGTCGGCCATGATCTTTACCCTATTTTCCAAACGTCTTAACCGGCATCAGTTGTTGGTGCACCATCACCGCGATGCGGGCGTTGGTGGCGAATACCTCTTCGGCGGCGGCGGCGACGGCGGGGGCGACGGCGTCGGATTCATCGATCATGTGCGCGGTGACGCCGGCGGTTTCCAGTATCTCTTGCGCGCTTTGGCCCATCGGCATTTGCCAGGAATTGAACTCCTTGTACTGGCCGCGCATGGTGACGATCAGCAGCAGCGGAAATTCGCAGGACCGGGTCAGCGACAACATATTGATGCAATTGCCGACGCCGGAGGACTGCATCAACAACACCCCCCTGTCGCCCCCCATCCAGGCCCCGCCAAGCACCCCTAAGCCTTCTTCTTCGGTGGTCAGAGAAATGGCGGTGATGGCATCGTCGGCGATGCACATCTCGATCAGCTTTTTCAAACCCATGTCGGGAACATAGGCGGCCTGGCGCACCCGCGCCGAAATCAGCGTTTCAATGACGCCTTCGGCCCAGTCGCTCATGGGGTGGTATCTTCTGCATCAAACCGCCAGCCGTTTTGCCGGCGCCGCCATAACTGATACGCGCCGAAGCCGATCAAGACCGTCGCCAGCACCGGCCGGGTGATGCCGCCCATCATGAACAGTGGGACGGGTAAAATGAAACACGCCGCTGGCAGGTAGAACAGGGTCCAAAACTTCGCCTCTTTCCGATGCCCTTGGAACATCGGGAAAAAGGCGGAAAACACCGCGACAATCATGAAGAACAACGACCATGGCCGGGTAAAGAAGGGGGTGAGGTCAGGGGTAATCGCCAAGGCCCGGGCCAGATTGAGTTCGGCGATGTTACCAAGCACGACTCCCAGGATCATCGGCGCCAGCGGGAAGCCGAAATGGCGCATGGCGAAACCGAGAATCCCGAACCACAGCAAGGTCCAGAGGTCAAAGGTGACGTTTTGCAGCGCGAACACGCCGATGCCGCAGAAGCCTAAGATGATGCTCGCCAACACATACATGGGGATTCGGGTGACCCGGACAAATACCCTGAGCATGAACGATTGCAGCGCCAGCATCATGAAGGTAGCGATGAAAAATGAGATGAAGATGGAATACGACAACACCGGTTCATCGGTAATGAACGACGGACTGGGGACAACGTCGTGAATCAACAGCGCGCCCAGCATAATCGCCGCGGTGACGTCACCGGGAATGCCCAGGGCCATCAGGATAATCAAGGCGCCGCCTTCGACCGCGTTGTTGGAACTTTCCGGCGCGATGATGCCGTCGGGAATGCCGGTGCCGAATTTTTCGGGATGCTTCGACGCCTTCTTGGCTTGGTCGTAGGCGAGAATGTTGGCGATGGAGCCGCCGGCGCCCGGCAAAATGCCGGTGAATACGCCGATCAGCGAAGACCGGATGACGATCTGCCAGCGCTTTAAAATCTCGGCGATGGCGCGGCGATGTTCGATTTTGACGTGGACGGTGCCCCGTTGGGTCAGCGACTTTTTCGCCGCTTCCGGGTCGCGGACATCGTTCAACAACTGGCTGAAGGCGAACAGCCCGATCAACACGGCGATAAAGTCGAAACCACTTAACAGCACATCGGTGCCGAAGTCGAAGCGCGCCATGCCGGCGGCTTCATCCTCGCCGACGGTCCTGACCAACAATCCCAAGGCACCGGCGATCAGGCCCTTGATCATATTCTTGCCGGCCAGGCTGGCGGTAATGGTGAGGGCAAACATTACCAGCATAAAGTAACCCCATGGGTTGAATTCCAGCCCGATCTTTGCAAGTTGGGGTGCCATGGTCATCAATAGAACGGCGCTGATGATGCCGCCGCAAAACGACGACCATACGCCGATGCCCAAGGCCAGGCCCGGCTCGCCATTTCTGGCCATGGGAAAACCGTCGAAGGTCGTCGCCACCGATGACGGTGTGCCGGGAATGCCGGTCAAGATCCCCGCCATCAAGCCACCCGACAAGCCGCCAACGAGGACGCTGACCATGGTCGCCAATCCCAAATGCGCCGGCATGCTGAAGGTGAACGGCAGGGTCAGCACCACCGCCATGGCGATGGTGAAACCGGGAATGGCGCCGGCGATCAGACCGCCGGCGACGCCTACCGCCATCAGTAATAGGGCATGGCTGTTAGCCAGCACATCGATGGCGGCCATGACGTTGTCGATAACCACTGCCGCCCCCTAAATTGGATCCATGAAGATGCCCGGCGGCAGCATCACGTCGAGACCGAAGGTGAACAGGCTCCACATGGAGCCAATGGTCAGCACGGCAATATAGGCATGAGTGAGGGGCTTTTTACCTTCCCAGCCGCCGAGAACGCCCATCAGCACATAGACGAAGAGAATCCCGTCAATCAGCATGCCCAATACCGGGAGCATCGCCAAATAGATAAAAAACAACCCAAAACACCATAGCGGGTTGCGCCAGTGATCGATCCAACCCTTCAATCCCGGTTCGCGATCAGCCTTTCCCGCCGTGGCGATTTCCGGATTACCCCGAAGTGACTGGATCAGGTAAATCAAGGACAGGAACGACATGATGCCGATAATCACCCGCGGCCAAGTGGATGGCTTGAGAACGCCATAATTTGGCGTACGGATATCGAAGCTGGCCCAGAAAAAAACGCCGCAAAACACTAGCAACGCGATGGCGATTACGGCGTCACGGTTAAGACGGTCCATGAACATCCCCTTGGAATTGAAAACGGCCCGGACCCTTACATGACGGCCCGGGCCGAATTCAAACGGATTTATATCTTGTCGTTATTTTCTCTTCCACAAGCCGATCTGGACGGCGATATCTTCATGCTCCTTGAACATTTTATTCGCCCACTTGCGGTAACCATCGGGCCCGACGTAATTGACGCCGGTGCCCTTGGCATCCATCGCCTTCAAAAATTCTGGATCCGCGGCGGCCTTTTTAAACACATCGGCCCAATAATCGACGATGTCCCGAGGCGTGCCCTTCGGCGCAACGATGCCACGGTCGAGGGCATAGATCATGTCAACACCCAGTTCCTTCAGGGTCGGCATGTTCGGCAAGTGCTTGGAGCGTTTTGCCGACGCAATGGCAAACCCCTTGAGATCGCCTTTTTCGAGATATTTGCGACCCGAAGCGACATTCAACCCACCCATATCAATGGCGCCGGAAAGGATAGCCGTCATCCGCTCGCGGGTGCCGTCATAAGGAACGAACTTGAACTTCATCCCGGTCTTGGATTCCAGGACCAGCCAATAGAACTGGCTGGTGGAACCAAACGTCGCGCCGACCTTGACGGTGCCCGGCGCAGCCAGCGTCGCTTTTTTGAACTCGGCGAAGTTTTTCCACGGAACATTTTTGCTGGCGCCGACGATATCGGGCGTCGAAGTCAACAGCGCAATGGTCTCGAAGTTGTCATAGTGGTAAGGGATGCGGCCGTTGAGATAGCTGGTGACGGCGCTCTGGTGGATGGCGAACAGCGTGCAGCCGTCGGGCTTGGCCTTGGCCGCTTCCTTGGCGCCCTTGTTGCCGCCCTGGCCGGGAATCATCTGCAGTTTGATTTTGGATTTGATATTCATCTTCTGAACGACTTTTTCGAAGATGGCAAAGATCACCTGGGTGCCGCCGCCGGCTTTCCACGGCACGATCAAACGGGCGTTCGAACACTTCGGCGCTTGGGCCGCTTCGGCGACTGTTGGGGTGTACGCAGCAACCGCCGCAATGACGGCAATACCCGCGGTCAAGCCGCGGAAAAAGTTCTTCTTCATTGGGTCCTCCCTAGAGAAACAGTTTTGTTTTCAAGGGAGAATTGGAGAAATCCCCTGGGGAGTGGACTTTTTAAACAAATCCTTTCCCCCCTCCCTTGCACTCGAAAACAGAATACCCCTATCACTCAAATGTGGCTAGTACCCAGTAAGAATTCCGCTATGATCGCAGGGAATAAACCAATAGGGAATACATGAGAAACTTAGAATTACCCGGCCGGTCGCCGGTTCATGCGGCGGGCGGAATGGCGGCGACGTCCCATCCGCTGGCGACGTCGGCAGCCATTGATGTGCTTAGGTCCGGCGGCAACGCCATGGACGCGGCGGTGGCGGCGTGTGCCACCCAATGCGTCGTCGAGCCGCAATCGACGGGTATCGGCGGCGATTGTTTCGTCCTCTACGCGCCGGAAGGCAGCGGCGAAATCATCGCCTATAATGGGTCCGGGCGGGCGCCGGGACAGGCAACGCCGGCGTGGTTCGCAGACCAAGGCGTTAGCGAAATCACCGAACATTCCCCCCACGCGGTAACCGTGCCCGGCGCGGTCGATGCCTGGTGCCGGTTGCTGGACGATCACGGCACCCGTTCGATCGCAGACGCGCTTCAATACGCCATTCATTACGCCCGCGAGGGATATCCCATCCACGACCGGGTCGCGTCCGACTGGAAACGGTGTGAGACCATGCTGGCCCAGGACCCAACGGCGAAACGGATTTACTTGGCCGACGGCGCCGCCCCCAAACCCGGAAGCCTTCACCGGCAGAAGGAACTGGCGGTGACCCTGGAAGTGATCGCGGCGGAAGGCCGCGACGGGTTCTATCAGGGCGCCGTCGCCGAAGATATCGTCGGCCACCTGCAAAGCCTCGGCGGCGCCCATGTAATAGACGATTTCACCAACGCCGCCGGTCAATACGTCGATCCCATCAAGACTTCTTATCGCGGCCATGAGGTTTACGAATGCCCCCCCAACGGGCAAGGGATCGCGGCCCTTATGATGTTGAATATCCTGGCCGAGATGGGCCTGGACAAGCTTGACCCGTTATCGCCGGAACGCCTGCACCTGTTTATCGAGGCCGGGCGACTGGCCTATGCGGAACGTAATGCACTGGTCAGCGACCCCGATCAGGTCGATGTCCCGGTGGATATGCTGCTGTCCGCGGACCATGCGGCCCAGTTGCGCGACCAGATCGACCCCGGCAAGGCGACGGTCAACCCTGCGTCCACCGGTTTGCCGGGCGGGGACACCGTTTATCTTTGCGTCGTCGACAAGGATCGCAACGCCGTTAGCTTCATCAATTCCCTGTTCCAGCCCTTCGGGTCCGGATTGGTGGCGCCCAAAACCGGCGTTGTCCTTCAAAACCGGGGGTACAGCTTCAACCTGGATTCCGCCCATCCGAATTGCATTCAGCCCGGCAAACGGCCCATGCACACCATCATCCCCGGCATGCTGGTCAAAGACGGTCGTGCGGTGATGCCGTTCGGGGTCATGGGCGGCCAATACCAGGCCGTCGGCCACGCCTATTTCCTGACCAATCTTTTTGAGCACGGCCTCGACCTCCAAGAAGCCATGGACCTGCCCCGGCTGTTCCCGAATGTGGGCGGCCCGGTGGATTTGGAAAGCGGCCTTCCCGCCGACACGGTCAAGGCCTTGCAGGCCATGGGCCACGAAACCACCTCGCCGTCAAAGCCCATCGGTGGCGCCCAGGCGATCCGGATCGATTGGGACGAAGGCGTACTGACCGGCGCCTCGGAGCCCCGCAAGGACGGCTGCGCTATCGGTTATTAGCAAATCCCGAGCAAATGGACTCATTTGCGACGACGTATTTGCGGTTAAAAAAATGCCCTAGAACAGGCCTTCGATTACCCCGTCTTTGTTAAGGTGAATGGCGTGGGCCGACGGTACCCGGGGCAGCCCCGGCATGGTCATGATCTCACCGCAGATGACAACGACGAATCCGGCGCCGGCAGACAGCCGCACCTCGCGGACCGGCACCACGTGGCCGGACGGCGCGCCCTTGAGGTTGGGGTCCGTGGAAAAACTGTACTGGGTCTTGGCCATGCAAACCGGCAGATGGCCATACCCGCCGTCCTGTAAATCGGCGAACTGATTGCGAACCTTCTTGTCGGCGATAATATCATCGGCGCCATAAAGCTTGGTCGCCACCGTCTTGACCTTGTCCCAGAGCGGCATGTCATCGTCGTAAAGTGGGACGAACTGGCTGGCATCGGCATCGGCCATAGCCGCCACATGGGTTGCCAGTTTCTCGGTGCCTTTTGAACCGTCAGCCCAGTGGGTACAATCGATGACTTCAACGCCTAAGCCTTCAACGCCGTCATGAACAGCGGCGACTTCGGCATCGGTGTCGGCGGAGAAACGGTTGACGGCGACAACGGCGGGGACACCAAAGGATTTAACGTTACGGATGTGACGACGAAGATTTTCGCAGCCATTGGTGACCGCTTCGACGTTTTCGTCGCCAAGATCATCCTTGCCGATGCCGCCATGCATCTTAAGCGCGCGAACGGTGGCGACGACGACGGTGGCGCTGGGGCTCAGCCCGGCCAGACGGCATTTGATGTCGAAGAATTTTTCCGCGCCTAAGTCGGCGCCGAACCCGGCCTCGGTAACCACATAATCGGCCAGCCGCAACGCCGTTTTCGTCGCCATCACCGAATTACAACCGTGGGCGATATTGGCGAACGGGCCGCCGTGGATGAAGGCCGGATTGTTTTCCAGGGTTTGGACCAGATTAGGTTGCAGGGCTTCCTTCAACAGCACCGTCATCGGCCCCGGCGCCTTCACGTCAATGGCATGAATCGGTTCGCGCTTGCGGGTATGCCCAATAACGATCCGCCCGATCCTTTCTTCCAGGTCGGCCAAGTCCGTGGCTAAGCAGAAAATCGCCATGATCTCGGACGCCACCGTGATATCGAAACCGGATTCCCGGGGAAAACTATTGGCCACGCCGCCCAAGGAAGTAACAATTTCCCGCAAGGCCCTGTCATTCATATCAACGACCCGACGCCAGGTGACGCGGCGTTCGTCAAACCCCAATTCATTGCCCCAATAGATGTGGTTGTCGATTAACGCCGACATCAGGTTATGGGCGACGCCGATGGCGTGAAAATCACCGGTGAAATGAAGGTTGATATCCTCCATGGGAACGACCTGGGCGTAACCACCGCCGGCGGCCCCGCCTTTCATGCCAAAACACGGGCCCAAGGACGGCTCGCGGATGCAGATGGTCGCCTTCTTGCCGATGGCGTTGAGGGCATCACCTAAACCGACGGTGGTCGTCGTCTTTCCCTCGCCGGCAGGGGTCGGCGTGATCGCAGTGACCAGGATCAACTTGCCTTCCGGCCGGTCCTCCAGGGATCGGGTGAAATCAAACGAAACCTTGGCTTTGGTGGGGCCGAAGTGTTGCAGGTGCTCGACCGGAATACCCAGCTTTTCGCCGACTTCGGCGATCGGCTGCATGTTGGCTTCACGGGCTATTTCAATGTCGCTTTTGGCCATTGGATGTTTCCTATATTGGAGATTCAAATTCCACGCCGGTCGGATCTCTTAACGGACCACCGTCCGGAAACTGCGTCTTTCGAATCAAAACGTAATGATGGTGCTCAGCCTCCCAACCGAGCGCCCTTGGCAAGGCCGCTTTTCTCAATGTAGTCAGCAGCCCCTATTTTCTTGTCGTCGTGGGGGCGCACACGTTTGATCGCAATGCCGCCGCCATTTGCCGCAATGGTAAAGCCGTCGGCGTTCACGTCTGTCACTTCGCCAGGCTCACCAGCGGTATCAACCTTGGCGCAGTCGAAGATCTTCAGCTCGTTGCCGTCATGGATGGTCCAGGCGCCCGGTTGCGGGTTGGTCCCCCGGATCAAGTTGTAAACATCGTCGACCGGCTTCGACCAGTCGATTTCAGCGTCCGCCTTCTTGCACCAGCTTTCGTAGGTGGCATCGGCCTCGTCCTGTTTGATGTGCGGCGGGTCACCGGCCTTAACCAGGTCCACGGCCTCCAGAACCGCTTCCACGCCAAGCGGGAAAATCTTGTCAAAATAAACCGATCCCAGGGTATCGTCGGGACCGATATCGATATTTTTCTGCAAGAGAATATCGCCTTCATCGAGGCCATCGTCGGGCCAGAAAATGGTCAGTCCCGATTTGGTCGCACCGCCGATGATCGGCCAGTTGATGGAACTCGGCCCCCGGTGCTTGGGCAATAGCGACGGGTGAAAACAGATCGAGCCATGGGTCGGAATGTCGCGCGCTTCTTCGGGCACGAAGATAATCATAAAGGCCATCACCATCAGGTCGGCATTGAGCGCCCGCATTTCGTCCAACACGTCTTGGTCCGTGTAATTGGCGGGCTGGATCAGGTTGAGCCCTTTTTCCACCGCAAATTCCTTGATCGGATCGACGGGCTTGCCTTCTTTGTCCGGCGCACAATAGACGGCGACGACATCGTCGCCGCGTTCCAGCATCGCTTCCAGGCATGCCTTGCCGAACGCCTGTTGGCCGTTGACGATAATTCGCATGTTTTCGTCCTCCCCTGTGTGAATTCGGCGCTCTAAACGGCGCCTTCGTCCTTGGCGGTTTTGATTTCGTCGTCGCTGAAGCCGACGACGTCTTTCAGAATTTCATCGGTGTGTTCGCCCAGCAGCGGTGAGCGTTGAACATCGGAAGGTGAATCGGACAGCTTGACCGGGTTGCCGACGGTAAGGTACTTGCCGCGTTCCGGGTGATCGACCTCAACGACAGTCCCCGTCTCGCGCAGGCTCATATCTTCCGCAATTTCCTTCATACTGAGGATTGGCCCAACCGGAATGTTGAGCGGATTGCAAATTTCCATGACCTCGAATTTGCCCTTGGTCATGGTCCAGGATTCGATGGCCTCGAACACTTCGTCCAGGCGTGGTAACCGGGCTTTCGGGGTTGCGTAATCAGGATCCTCTTTCCATTCCGGCTTGCCGATGACATCGCAGATATTTTTCCAAACGGCGGCCTGGGTGATGAAATACGTGTAGGCATCCGGATCCGTTTCCCAGCCCTTGCATTTGAGGATACGGCCAGGCTGGCCGCCACCGGAATCGTTGCCCGCCCTGGGCGTCGCATCACCGAAGGGAATGCTACTGCCGGCCTGCGAGTATTCATTCAAAGGACCATGGGACAAGCGTTGTTGGTCGCGCAATTTGACTCGGCACAGGTTCAACACGCCGTCCTGCATGGCGCACTCGACCCGTTGACCCTTGCCGGAATTTGTCCGGTGAAAAAGCGCCGTTACAATCCCGAACGCCAGATGCAAACCCGTGCCGCTGTCACCAATCTGGGCGCCGGTGACCAGAGGCACTTCACCTAACATGCCGGTCGTCGAAGCCGATCCGCCGGCGCATTGGGCAACGTTCTCATAGACCTTGCAATCAGCGTAGGGGCCGGGGCCGAAGCCCTTGACCGAAGCGTAAATCATACGCGGATTGATCTCCTGAATGCGTTCCCAGGAGAAGCCCATCCGGTCGAGCGCGCCTGGCGCGAAGTTTTCGACCATGACGTCACATTCCTCGATCAGGCGGGTGAAGATTTCCTTGCCCTTATCGGACTTGGTATTAAGTGTGATGGAGCGCTTATTGTGATTCAGCATGGTAAAATAGAGGCTGTCCACATCGGGGATATCTTGCAACTGTCCACGCGTCGCGTCGCCGACGCCGGGCCGTTCCACCTTGAGGACATCGGCGCCGAACCACGCCAGCAACTGTGTGCAGGTGGGGCCCGATTGAACATGGGTCATGTCCAGTATTTTTACGCCTTCTAGAGCTTTCATTGTGCGTTCCAGTTAGTGAGAGTTGATTTTATGCCGCTTCGTTATTTCTTGGACACGACGCTTTGCGGGTTGAGGTTGCCGATGCGGCCGCTTTCGGTGCCGGCCTTCTCGTCAATCACCGCGTTCACGAGGGTCGGCTTGCCGGAATCCATGGCCTCATTCACGGCGCGGCTCAAATCATCGGGCGATGTCGCATAGACACCGACGCCGCCGAACGCTTCCATCATCTTTTCGTAGCGAGCATCTTTGACGAAGACGGTCGGCGCCACGTCCGACCCACCGGTGGGATTGACATCCGTTCCCCGGTAGATGCCGCCGTTGTTGAAGACGACCACGCAGACGGGCAGGTTGTACCGGCAGATCGTTTCGATCTCCATGCCGGAGAAACCAAAGGCGCTGTCGCCTTCGACCGCCAGTACGGGGTGGCCTGTTTCAACGGCCGCCGCGATGGCTTGGCCCATG
>DASCOC010000226.1:0-6511 GCA_036011805.1 Rhodospirillales bacterium | reverse complement strand
CGAAACGGCCGTTCAGCACCGTCAGCCGGCCGGGGTAGCGTTTGCGAAGATCGGCACTTTGGGTTTGCGCCTCCGGATCACGGTCGATGCCCCAGACGGTGCAATCGGCGGCGTCCAAAAGCGCCTTGGAATAGCCGCCGGCGCCGAAGGTGGCATCAACGTAAATGGCGCCGTCACGGGGTGACAAAGAGTCCATCACTTCGGCCAGCATCACCGGGGTATGGGCGCCCTTGTGGGAGAGAGGGGGGCGGGAGAGAGGGGGGGTCATTATTACGACTCCTCCCCTTCCCGTTTCGGCGGCTTGCGTAACTGTAGGGTGGCGCCCTTGGCCCGGGCGCGATCAAAGGCCTGGCCGCGATTGGCCTCATAGGCCTGGGGCTGCCAGATCTGGAAGCGGCGCCCGCGGCCGACGAAAAGCGTCTGATTGGTGATGCCGGTGGCTTTCAGGATTTCCTTCGGCAGCGTGATCCGGCCTTCCGGATCGAACGGAAGCCGATGGGTGCTTTCAAGGATCACCGAAAGATCATCCTGTTCATCGGAAAACATCGGCAGGTCTTCGAGGCTGTCGCTCATGTGCTGCATGAAGTCCTCGCCGCAGGCCTCGAAGGCATTGAATTTAAATAACGGAAAGGCGAAAAGGCCGCTGAAGGATTGTTCGACAAAAGCCAGGCGGAAGGGCTTGGGTACCGAGACCCGCCCTTTCTTGTCGATTTTGTTGACGTATCTGCCAACAAAAAGTGCCATATCAGCCCCCAAAAATAACCTTTGTTAACAATGGCTTTACCCATTGCTGCCCATCTTTGACCGGTATCGGAAAACCCCCGCTGACCGTGTTGACCCCATGATCGCCATTTGGCTAATAATGGGATATCATGGGTATTGATGGGCGTCAATGGGATACTATGCATTTCCATGGGTTAACAAAACCTTTCCGAGGCGCAGATTTCCGGGGCTTTCCCCTACTTGCCAAGGCCCTCGCCGAGGCCCCCACGCAGGTCCATGCGCGGACACGCGGAGGCATCCCCGGAATGGCCGTTGATTCGACGTCTGAAATTCGGCGGATTTGTGGCTTGGGCAAGGTGGTTTTGCGGCCATTTCAGGCCGCTTCGCGGCGGCGGAAATCACCAAAATAAAGAAAAAGCCAGACGGCCTGTAAGCCGGGTTCTGTCCACCCCGCCCGAAGACGGGGATAGATGGCCATTCATCTGGGACGCCCGTTACCGGACGCCTCGCGCGACCTACCCGGGCGGCGGCGCGGAAACCCGCCTGCCGGAACAAGTCCGGCGCGTCGCCCCTATTTGGTCTTGCTCCCGGTGGGGTTTACCTTGCCGCCCCCGTTACCGGCGGCGCGGTGCGCTCTTACCGCACCCTTTCACCCTTGCCACGGGCCGAAGCCCGTTCGGCGGTTTACTTTCTGTGGCACTTTCCCTGGGGTCGCCCCCGCCGGCCGTTAACCGGCACCGTGTTTCCGTGGAGCCCGGACTTTCCTCCCCACCGGGGCGAACCCCGGAAGAGCGGCCATCCGACCGTCTGGCAGGGCCTAACTTAGCCCGAGCAGCGGCAGGGTCAAGGGCCGCAACGATCCAGCAACGCCCCGAGCCGCCCCGCGGTCGCCGCATCGGCCCGGCCATCAAGGCTTTCAGGATGAAAATGGCGTTGAAAGGCGGCAATCGCCTGAGCCTCGTCGGTGACGTCATAGCCATAGTCGGCCAGCATCTTAGGCACAGCGGCGGGATCGCCATCCGAAACATCAGCACCCGGCCACAAGCCGATCCCCGCTTGCGCGAGGGCGGCCCAATCGAACAATTCGCCGGGATCGGTCTTGCGCCCGGGGGCGACGTCAGCATGACCGACGACGTTGCGGGCCGGGATCGGGTGGCGCGACAGGGTTTCTTTTGCCAACTTTTCCAACGCCGCCATCTGCGGCGCCGGGAAATCGCGGTAGCCGAATTCGTGACCGGGGTTGACCAGTTCGATGCCGATGGAGCGTGCGTTGATGTCGGTCTCGCCGCGCCAAAAGGAAACGCCGGCGTGCCAGGCGCGCCTGTCCTCTTCGACCAGGGAGATGACCGTACCGTCCTCGTCGATGACGTAATGGGCACTAACCTTGGCGGCGGGATCACAGAGACGCTCCAAGGCGGCCTCGGGGGTTTGCATGCCGGTGTAATGCAGGACCAGCATGTCGATGAGGGTTCCGTCCGGGCGGCCGTCGAAGTTTGGGGACGGCCGCGCCAACGGCGTCATTTTAGCCCCCGTTCCTTCTCTACCAGGTCATAGGCGGCGTTGATGGCGGCCATTTTTTCATTGGCGACATCGATAAATTCCTGCGGCATGCCCTGGGCGATCAGCGTGTCGGGATGGTTTTCCCGGATCAGCTTGCGATAGGTCTTCTTGACCTCGGCATCGGATGTCTTTCGATCAATACCGAGAACCTGATAGGGATCCGCCGCCGTGGTGCCGTCCCCGGCCCTGCCCCCATCCCCGGCGGCGCCAGTGGCGCCCATATGAATGGCCTTGAGGCGTTCGAACTGGGGCTCGGAAAAACCGAAAATCAGCGCCGTCTTGCGCAGGAAGACGAGTTCGTCCGGGTGAACGAAGCCGTCGGCGCGGGCGATATGAAACAACCCGCCCAACAACTCTTCCAGCACCGCCGGCTGGTGGGCGAATATCATGGAAATCTGTTCGGCGTAGGGCTCGAACCCCTTGGCGTCCTGCTTGGCCTCGTCGAACAGGCGCCCGACGTTCTGCATTTCCGCCGCCGGAATGTTGAACAATTGCTTGAAGGCATCGACCTCTTCACGGGTGACCTGCCCGTCGGCCTTGGCCATTTTGGCGCTGAGTACGATGATGGCGGTGGTAAAGGCGACTTGCAGGGTATCGTTGTTTTCGACCTGCGGCGTTTCCCCTTCCTTCATCTTGTCATAGGCATGGCCGGCAACGGTTCCCATGATCGCGCCCAGCGGCCCGCCCATGGCTAACCCGGCGACCCCGCCGATGACTTTCCCCCAAATGCTCATGATGAATTTACCTTACTGAAAGCCGACGCGTCCGGCCATCGGCAATTTCAGGGCGGGGTCCTTGGCGTCGACGCCGAAGGTCAGGCCGAGGACATTGACCTCGACGCCTTCCTCGACCCCGGCCAGCACGCCCAGCAATCCGTACAGGGAAAGCTGATAACCGGTGCGGCTGGGTGAAGAATCGACGACCCCGCCGTTGGTGAGGAAGTCTTTGCCGATAGCGGTCGGCGGCAGGTCGAGTTTCAATTCCGGCACTTCGCGGCCCATATAGGCGGTAAAGGTATTGGAATTGGGGCCGGGCCAAAGCACGTACTCACCAGCGAACGGATATTTCCGCGCCGCGGCATCGAGCCGCTCGATCACCTCATCGACGCCGTCACCGCGAAGATCGACGAGGACATCCGGCGCCGAGCCGAACCAGCGCCGGTCCGGGGTCCCCTCGCCGATCACCAGGGCCGGTCCGCCGCCGTGATAGACCCGCCAGCCGACGACCTGATAGACGGTGTAAGTGAGCGCGTCTTTCGGCTTGGCAGCGACCCACGTATGGACGCCGAATAATCCGCGCCAGTTATAGGCGCGCGCGGCATAGACCTGGATCACCGCTTCCGAGGTGACCGCCGGGCCGGGCGCGACGCCCGTGGACTCGCGGCTTGCGGTACGCCAATCAGCCATCACCGAATGCCTCCCGAATGCAATGATTGCGCCCATCAAAATAACCGACAGTGGGATCACCAACCATAACCGATTGTTTTGCCGTGTCTGTTTCATGGGTTTTTCCATCGCCAGAATGTAGTCAGGTGGTTTGGAATTTGCAAAACAAAGGCGCGTGAACAAGACCTAGAGCCCTTTACCTGCCGGGAATATGTCTTAACAATACCCGCCGACCATGACCGACACTGTGGATACCATCATCATCGGCGCCGGCGTTGTCGGCCTGGCCCTGGCGCGCAGAATGGCCATGGCCGGGCACGAGGTCGTCGTGCTGGAAGCCGAAGACGCCATCGGCACCGGTATCAGTTCGCGCAATTCGGAAGTCATCCACGCCGGTATCTATTACCCCGAAGGCAGCCTCAAGGGGAAACTGTGCCGGCCCGGCCGCGACGCGCTCTATGACTATTGCCAAACCCACGGCATTCCCTTTAAGCGCATCGGCAAGTTGATCGTCGCCACCGCGGCGGACGAAGTCGATGCCCTGGACGGCCTGTTGGCCAAGGCCGAGGCCAACGGCGTCGACGACCTGGAACGCCTCAGCGCCAAACAGGCGCAAGCCCTGGAACCGCAACTGGCGTGCTTTGGCGCGATCCTGTCGCCGTCTACCGGGATTCTCGATTCCCATGCCTACATGCTGGCGTTGCAGGGCGACGCCGAGGCCGCCGGCGGCGTGATCGCGCTCTCGAGTCCGTTCGCGGGCGGCGAGCTTTCCGGCGACGCCATCACCGTCCGCACCGGCGGAACGGAACCGACGGCGTTACGATGCCGCCAATTCATCAACGCCGCGGGATTGGGCGCCAACGCCGTCGCCGCCGGGATCGATGGGTTTGCCGCAGAATCGGTGCCGCCGCTGTACTTCGCCAAGGGAAACTATTTCACCCTGAGCGGCAAAAGCCCGTTTCAGCGGATGATCTATCCGGTGCCGGTCGAGGCCGGGTTGGGCACCCATTCGTCCACCGACCTCGGCGGGCAGACCAAATTCGGACCCGACGTGGAATGGGTCGAGGCGCCCGATTACGTCGTCGACCCCGCCCGCGCCGACAATTTCTACCGGGCCATCCGGCGTTACTGGCCGGCGCTGCCCGACGGCGCCCTGCAACCCGGCTACGTCGGCGTGCGGCCGAAGCTGGTGGCCGAAGGCGAGACCCGCGGCGATTGGGTGATCCACGGCCCGGAAACCCACGGCGCCGCTGGCATCGTCAACCTCTACGGCATCGAATCGCCGGGCCTGACCGCGTCGCTGGCGATCGCGGATTACGCCGCCGGATTGCTCGGCGTCACCTAGATTTTGCCGCCGCCCGTTCCGGCCTTGTCGCCCGGCAGTTCTCCGGGTTTCAACAATTTGATCGCCAACGGCCCAATCACCATGATCACGCTGACATGGGCGAAGGCGATGCCCCAGTTGATTACCGTTTCGCCGCCCAGGAAATCCAGGATCACGCCCAGAAACAGCGGCCCCACGAAGCCGCCGCCATACCCCAACATGCCATGCACGGCGAGCGTGGCGCCGCGGCGGCCCGGCTCGGCCGTGCCCACCGCACCGGCGGTCAGAGAAGCGGAATCCGCATAAATCAGAATGTTGTAGATAAGGCAGACCGTCGCCGCCACGCCATATCCCCCACCCGCGGCAAAGCCGACGACGGCGCCCGTCGCCATCGACGCGAACATCACCATCAGAATCCAGCGGCGGCGCCCGACCCGGATGGCGATTTCGTTGCCGATCACGCTGCTTGCCGTTCCCGTCAATTCCATGAACATGGCGACCACGGTCGGGATCAGGAAATTCGGCGGCCCGCCCCCTTGCGCCGCGGTAAACACCAAAAACGTCACCACCCAGGACCTCAGCGTGAACATCTCCCAGGTATGGACCAAATAGCCCAACGAGTACGCGATGGCGGATTTGTTTTTGAGCGCGCGGATGAGCGCGGAAAACCCGCCATGGTCATCCATCGGGACCGGTTTACGCCCCGGCACCATAAACGCCATCACCAGCAACGCCAGAAAGCTTCCCGCCGCCGACACTTGAAAGGCGGCCTGCCAACTCATGGAATCCGCCGCCCAGCCGGCCAAGACAAAGGACAAGGACCCCCCGACCCCAATACTGGCGGCGTGAAAGGCAACCGCGCGGGATTGGGCCGGGCCTTCGACCAGATCGGCGAGCGCCTTCAAGCCGACCATGTAGGTGCCGCCCCAGCCGATCCCGGCAAGGGCGCGGTACAAGAAGCCATCCCAGAATCCATCGGCGAGGAAGGCCATGCCCAGGTGCGAACACGTCGTCAATCCCACCGCACAGATGTAAATGCGCCGGGGATCGATGCGGTCGGTCAAGGGAACGATAAACGGAACGGCGAGCGCATAGGCGCCGAAGATAATGCCGTTCAAGATGCCCGCTTGTGAATGGCTGAGACCCCATTCACCAAAAAACGTCGGCAGCAGGGCGAAGAACGTGAACGCCCCCAGTTGGGCCAGGACCTGCGCCGTGCACACGACGGCGATGAGAAAAACCGGAGACGAGATGGGCAGTCTGAGGGGCATGCCGGCGGCTATTCCGCTTCACCGAGTACACGTTCCATCAACGACAAGGATTCCTCGGCGAAGCGCCACATATTCTGTTCCCGGTCCGACTGTCCTGTTTCCAGGGTCATCGATCGCTGCAGCGGACCGGCGATGGCAAAGCATGCATGGCCGGCCGCGTCGCCGTAGCGGTTTCCCGTCGGCCCGCTGGCGCCGGTCTCGCAGAACCCCCAGGTCGCCCCCAGCCGTTCCCGGATGGCCCGCGCCAC
>DASCOC010000225.1:0-2509 GCA_036011805.1 Rhodospirillales bacterium | reverse complement strand
GGTGTCCCGCCGGAACTGGCGGCTCAATTTGCCATCACCACGTCGGTGGTGTCGGGCTTATTCTGGATAGTGTTGGGGGGATTAACCGGGTATTTTTATAATCGTTTCGGAAACTCTTGAACTGAAGAGGTGGCCATGTCCAAAAAACCGAAACCCGGCATTCCAAACCCGATCAAGCAGGACCGTGCCATATTCGCCCGCGACTCGCGCCTGTTGATGCGCCGGGCGCGCGCCGCGATGTTGTCGACGGCGCTTAAATCCGGCGACGGCTGGCCTTATGGGTCGCTGGTCAGTGTCGCCCTGGATAGTGATTTGAGCCCGCTGATGCTGTTTTCCACATTGTCCGATCACACCCGGAACTTGGCCGTCGAGTCCCGCGCGTCGCTGTTGTTCGAGGAAACGTCGCGCCTGAAAAATCCGCAAACCGGTCCCCGCGTCAGCGTTTTGGGCCGGATCAAGAAAACCAACGACGAACGCCACCACAAACGGTTTCTCGCCCTTCACCCGGAAGCCGCCTTGTATGCCGGGTTCGGTGATTTCAGCTTTTTCCGGATGGCGGTGGACCGGATACATTTCGTTGGCGGTTTTGCCAAGGCGGTTTGGTTCAAGGCCCCGGACATCCTGTCCGATGCCAAGGCGGCGGCCGCCGTCGCCAAGGTCGAAGCCGGGGTTCTGGCGCACATGAACGATGATCACGCCGACGCCGTCGATCATTACGCCAATGCCCTTCTCGGGCGCAGCGGCAAGGGCTGGAAAATGACCGGCATTGATCCCGATGGCGCCGATCTCAGGCGCGGCGGGCGGGTCGCTCGGTTGGAATTCGAAGCCCTAGTCACCAGTCGCGCCCAGGTTCGTGAAGAACTGGTGCGTTTAGCCTGTCTTTAATATCAATCTAAATAATAAAAAGTATGGCCAAAAATGATTTGTTGAGTCCATGCGGGCAAGGGTATCGTTGCGCTTGGATTTGAATTAATAAAATCAATAGCACGTCATCATTATTCAGGGAGAGGTTCCGTGGAAAACATCGGACACCGGATTAGTAGCTACGGGTTGGACAATCATGGCCTCAGCAATGTCGGCAGGGCCTATTGGAATTTGTCGGCGCCACAGCTTTACACCGAATCGTTAGCCCGCGACGAAGGCCTGCTGGCCGCCGGTGGTGCAATGGTGACCGTGACCGGCATTCACACCGGACGTTCCCCCAACGACCGCTTCATCGTCGAGGAAGCCTCCTCCAAGGACGATATCTGGTGGGGCCCCGTCAACGCGGCGATCTCGGAACAAAATTTTGACGGCATGCTGGACAAGATGCTGGGGCACTTGCAGGGCCGGGACGTGTTCGTTCAGGACTGTTACGCCGGCGCCGATGAGAATTACCGCTTGCCGATCCGCGTCGTCACCGAGGAAGCCTGGCACAACCTGTTCGCGCGCAACATGTTCCTGCAGCCGGACCCCAAAGACCTTCCAGGGTTCAAGCCGCAATGGACCGTTTTGCAGGCGCCCAGCCTGGAGGCCGACCCCGCCAAGGACGGCACCACGTCCGGGACCTTCATCCTCGTCAACATTGAGCGGCAATTGATCCTCGTCGGCGGTTCGGGCTATGCCGGTGAGGTCAAGAAATCGATTTTTTCGGTGATGAATTATCTGCTGCCGCCACGCGACGTTTTGCCCATGCATTGTTCCGCCAATATCGGCCCCGAAGGCAACACGGCGATCTTCTTCGGCCTTTCCGGCACCGGCAAGACAACGCTGTCGGCCGACAGCGCCCGCACCCTGATCGGCGATGATGAACATGGCTGGGGGCCGGACGGCATTTTTAATTTCGAGGGCGGATGTTATGCCAAGACTATCAATCTCACCGCGGAAGCGGAACCGGAAATTTTCGAGACCACGCGCAGGTTTGGCTCGATTATCGAAAACGTGGTCATGGACCCGGACACCCGGGAGCTGGATTTCTTCGATTCGACACTGACCGAAAACGGCCGGGTATCCTATTCCATCGAAGAAATCCCCAATGCGTCTGATACCGGCACCGGTGGCCAACCCGCCAATATCATGATGCTGACCTGCGACGCCTTCGGCGTGTTGCCGCCGATCAGCAAACTGACTCCCGATCAGGCCATGTATCATTTCCTGTCGGGCTATACGGCCAAGGTGGCCGGCACGGAAAAAGGCCTGAAAGAGCCCCAAGCGACGTTTTCGACCTGCTTCGGCGCGCCGTTCATGCTCCGCCACCCGACGGTCTATGCCAAGCTATTAGGGGATAAAATGGCCAAACACGATGCCGCGTGCTGGCTGGTCAATACCGGCTGGTCGGGCGGCGGATTCGGTGTCGGTGATCGGATGGCCATTCAGCATACCCGGGCCCTGGTCAATGCGGCGCTGGACGGGGAGTTGGCCAATGCGGACTTTACCGTCGATGAAAATTTCGGCGTCCTGGTGCCGAATTCTTGCCCCGGCGTGCCGTCCGACGTTCTTAACCCGCGCAACACCTGGAAGGATAAGGACG
>DASCOC010000224.1:0-4911 GCA_036011805.1 Rhodospirillales bacterium | reverse complement strand
CGTGCTGGACAAGGGAACCATCCTCTTCATCGGCACGGTCGACGAGTTGCGAAGCAGCAATAAAGTCCGTATTCAGAACCTGCTCAACCGGCGGACCGAGGAAGAAACCCTCGATCCGGACGAATATCTACGGCGGCTTACCAGTGGCGTTGAGGAAATTGCGGGAAACACGGGCCTATGAAAAGCAACAAGATCAATTACCTTGTCGCCGGCGGTTTTGTTCTGATCATGCTGGTGGGGCTGGTGATTTCCGTTGCCGTGCTGACGGGAAGAACGGGAGCTACCGATTCCTACTACGCTATCTATAATAACGTCACCGGCATTAAATTCGGCTCCCAGGTTCTTTATGAGGGTTATCCCGTCGGCCAAATCGAGGACATCACTCCCCATCCACGGGCGGGGGGGATGAGTTTCCGCGTCGATTTCAGCGTCAAGAAGGGTTGGCGCATTCCCGAGGACAGCATCGCCCAAATCGCCGCTCCCAGGCTTTTGTCGGCGGTGACGATCAGCATCCAGGCCGGCAAAAGCACGGCCGCGCTCGAACCCGGCGGCTTGGTAAACAGCAAGGAGGCCGCCAATATTTTCGCCGTCGTCTCGTCGGTTGCCGCCGATGTCAACGAACTGGCCGAGAAAAATATTAAACCGCTGCTTAACACCATGAAGGACGCCATTGGCGGCTTCGGCGAGTTTTTGCAGGGAGACGCCCGGCAATTGATCATCGAACTCACCGTTCTGGTCCAGAGCGTCGCCGAGCGTGTCCCCAGGATTTCCGAAAACATCGAGGCCTTCAGTAACAAAATCAATCAAAGTAGTGACGAGTTGTCGGCGCTCTTTAAGCCCGAAAATCGCCAAAAACTGGAAGCGATATTGGGAAATCTGGACATCGCCGGCGACAACGCCGCTCAGTTGTCGATCAATTTTCAGGGCACCTTGGATAAGGTCAACCGGTTGCTCGCGGCCGTGAACGGCATGGTTGACGAGAACAAGCGTGACATCAATAAATCCATCATCGACATGCGCCGTGTGACGGAATCGGTGGCCCGCCATATCGACCAGGTAAACCAAAACCTGGAAGGCGCTTCCCGGAACATGTATGAATTCAGCCGTCAAATCCGGCAGAATCCGGGACTGCTGTTTGGCGGTACGCCGCCAAAGGACAAAGCCGCCGCACGCTAGAGGCGGCCGGCCGTGGGGGTTGACGTGAAAAAATCGTTTTTGCCGTTGATGCTGTTGCTGTCATTGGCGGCCTGTTCCCAGCCACCGGTGCCCGGCGATCATTTTTACCGTCTGCGGTTGGCGCCGCCTGAGCGGCCACTTGCCAACCCGCGTTTCAAGGGAACCATAGAGATCGATCGGTTCGTCGCCGACGGCCTCACCGCCAAGCTTTCCATCGTCTATAGCACCGGCGACCGGCCCCTGGAGGTAAAGTCGTATCACTACCACCTTTGGACCGATCCCCCGGTCATCATGCTTCGGGACCAACTCGTCGGCTATCTTCGCGCCGCCAAAGTGGCGTCCAAGGTTGTAACGCCGGAAATGCGGGTTGGCGCCGATTATGTCGTCATCGGCAAGATCAATCGCCTGGAGAAGGTCGTCGGCTCGCCGGCCAAAGTGGCTGTCGAACTGGAGTTGAGCCTCAGTCAACGAACCGACGGCAAGCTCCTGTTTCTGGACACCTATCGCGTCGTGACGGTGTCGGAAAACGGCACCGTCGGCGCCGCGGTGAAAGCGCTCAACAAGGCTTTGGGGAAAGTCTACGCCAGTTTCACCGCCGACATTTCCAAGATTTGATTTGGTATAAACCCTTTTTCGGGGCAACCCGGCAATCTTGACCCTCCGCTCCGCCGTCCGTTCGGGGCGCAAGCCCGGCGTCTTGAATCTTATCCTGTAATTTCAATCGAGTATCGGAAATTTCCCGTCACTCCCCCTGTTGGCACGGATTTTGAATTACTTCTTAACGAAAAGTTAATCCGCGTTCGGCACGGGCCGGCGCCATTCCAGGAGAGTGAAATGCAAAAGACGGATTTTCTCTACATCATGTGTTTGCTCTCTCTGCCTACGCTTTATATCGCCACGGCGATTTTTGGCGGTTAAGCGAGGAGAAAGCGGGCGGCTGGACGGAAGTGAACCCGATGGATAAGGAAAAAAATTATGGAACGGATGCTTGATGGTACGGAACGATTCGATTCCGACCTCTTGAATGATGATTTTTGCGATGACGCCGACTCCCCCGCCGGCGAGGCGAAAAGCGAGTTCATCTGGTGCGAGAAAGGCCACCTTCTCGAATACGGCGACGATCTATCCATGACAGTAAAGATCATCACCGATTTCCATGGCGGTGCCCAAGTGAAGTAAGGCGCCACAGCCGCCACCACTTCCACTGCCACTGTCGGAGAGGCTTGGCCTTTCCCGGCCCGTGAACAACCGGGTTTCTTATGCCGCCACGCGGCCTTCCTTGATCAGATCGAGCACCGCCTTGACTGTGTTTTCGGCGCCTTCGGCAATCTGGCCGATGGTGGAATCGAGCATGTAACAGGGCGTGGTCACCAGCCCGCGGTCCGTATCAACGACGATCTCGCCTTGCCTGGTGGGTTTGTGCATGCCGCCCATTTTTTCGATGGCCTCGGCCGTTTTGGCGTCCTGGCCGATCGTCACTTGGGCGCCATCCAGGATCCTCGCTATCAGTGCCGGCGATATGCAAAGGGCGCCGATGGGTTTTTTCGCCGCCGCCATGTCGCGCACGACCCGTTCGACGTCGGCATTGACGGAGCATTCGGGGCCGTCGAAGGCGAAAGTGCAAAGGTTCTTGGCGGCGCCGTAACCGCCTGGAAAGATTACCGCATCCACGGAGCCGGCGTCGAAGTCCTTGAGCTCCTTGATGTCGCCACGGGCGATACGGGCGGATTCAACCAGAACGTTGCGCGTTTCGGCCGTTTCCTCGCCGCTCAGATGGTTGACCACATGCGCCTGGTCGATATTGGGAGCATAGCACTGATAATTGGCGCCATGGCGGTCCAGCGCCAGCAGGGTCAACACCGATTCATGGATTTCGGCGCCATCGAAAACACCGCATCCGGAAAGGACAACCGCGATTTTGGGTTTGGCATCGGCCATTGTCTTGCTCTGTTGTCTAGCCGGTTCATTGAAAACCGTGTATCGATCATCATTAAAAGATCAACATCCCTTGCGGTGCAAGGGCAAAGGACATAAAAGGCTCAAAACAGGCTTGCCCCGCTGACAACCGTTCCAACCGCCCATGAATACCAAATCCACTAATATCACCAAGGTCTCGCACCGGGTCGCGAAAGAGACGCGATGGCGCGCCAACGGGCACCAGGGCGGTGTGCTCTGGTTGACCGGACTGTCGGGATCGGGCAAGACGACCTTGGCGCTCGAACTGGAACAGCGGCTATTCAAACAGGGCTTTCAAGCTTACGTCCTCGACGGCGACAACGTCCGTCACGGGCTCAGTTCCGATCTCGGGTTTTCGCATGAGGAGCGGACCGAAAACATCCGCCGCATCGGCGAGGTGGCGGCGCTTTTCGCCGACGCCGGATATATCGTCATCTCGGCCTTCATTTCCCCTTACCGCCGCGACCGCCGGCTGGCTCGAAGCGCGGCCAGCGATCCTTTCCACGTCATCTACCTCGATGCCGATCTGAAGGTCTGCGAGAAACGCGATCCCAAAGGTCTGTATGCGAAAGCCCGGCGCGGGGAAATCCCCGATTTCACCGGCATCTCGGCCCCTTATGAAAAACCCGAACGGGCTGACTTGACCATCGACACCGGGGCGCTTTCGGTGGAGGAAAGCATGGACGTCCTGGCCGATTACGTGGACCGGGCCTTTGCCCTGCCGGAAGAGGCCGCCTGATACCACCGGCCCGTCTTTCCAGTCATAGATCGAGGGCGCGTTTATAGAGGTCCAGCAGCTCCTCGTTGCGGCGGCGATCCGATGGGTCCATTTTCCGCATCCGCACGACTTGGCGCAGGGTTACGATGTCGAAACCGGCGCCTTTGGCTTCGGCGTAGACCTCGCGGATGTCGGCGGAAAGAGCCGACTTTTCTTCCTCAAGCCGTTCGATACGTTCGACGAAAGACCTCAGGCGGTCCACCGCCACGCCGCCAATGTCCGCCATTTGTGGGACTCCTGTTGTTTCTGGATCCTGCCGGAAGGACAGGCTGACGGAACATAATCGCCGCCGCCGCCATCTGGCAAGCCGGTAGCGCGGCGCCTGGGAAAAGGGCTGGCGCCGATTCCCGATAACGGGAAATGCTAAAAATGGGTGGCCCCGGCCGACGCGAACGCCGAACCGGGGCCTGGGCTTGGGACGTAGGCTTGTGGAATAGCGGTTAACGTTTCGTCCTCATTAACTCTTCCAGCATCTGGTCGGCGGTGCTGATGATCTTAGCCGCCGCGGAATAGGCTCTTTGGACGACGATCATGTTGGTGAATTCCTCGCCGATATCGACGGTGGAGGCTTCCAGCGCCGATTGAATCGTCTGCCCGGCGGGGCCGTTGTCGGGTGTCCTGAGGGTGAAATCGCCGGAATCCTCGGTGGCGTTCCAGACGTTGCCGGTGCGCCCCTCCAAGCCGTTGACGTTGGTGAAAGTGGCGACGGGGAGCTGGAAGATGGGCCGGGTTTCGCCGTTGTCGAACAACGCCGTCATCAGGCCGGAGGTGTTGAGGGAGACGCCGGCGAAGGTGCCGAAGCGCGACCCGTTCTGGGTAATGAACACCGGCGTGTAACTGGCGCCGAACTGGGTCATGCCGTTGGCTTCGCCGATGGTGCCGAAATCGACGGTGATTTGCGGACTGTTGGCGGCGTCGTCGTCCATGTTGGCGGCGCCGTCGGCGAAGTCGAGGATCTCCAGTTCGGCGACGTTGAACTCGTTTGGCAGGCCGTCGCTGTT
>DASCOC010000223.1:0-2047 GCA_036011805.1 Rhodospirillales bacterium | reverse complement strand
CAGTTTCGAAGCGATCCACCAAGCCCAAACGACGCCGGATCCACAAAACCCGGTGGCGTAATTGACGCCGTCGCGCTCGAACAATCGGGGCAGGTGATCAAGGTTGTAGGCGACGAAGCCGAACCAGGTATGGCTTAATGGAACATCCGCCAGTTCAGGAAAAATCTCGGCAAGATCGGCGCGCAAGTTGGCGGCGAATTCGCCTTTTTCGCCGCCCCAAGCGCGCTCGCGGCCACCGAACAGAATGCGCGTGCCGTCGGGCGAGGGACGAAAATAATGATAAAGCTGGCGGGTTTCCCCCAGCATCCGGCGTTTTGGCATCAACCGCGCCATGGTCTCCGGTGGCAGCGGTTGGGTGGCGATCATCCGGCTCGGCACCGGCACCAGGCGGCGGCGTAGCCAGCGGTCGGCATCGTCCGTATAGCCGTTGGTGGCGACGATCACCTGCCTGGACTTAACCCGGCCGCGGGCGGTCTCGATCTCAAAACCGTCGGTATCGCGGCGAATGCCGTTCACCGCCGTTTCGCCATGGATGGTGCCGCCGGCCTTGATCGCCGCCTCCATCAGCCCGGCGTGAAACTTGGCCGGGTGAAGACCTGCGAGGTCCGGGCGTACCATGCCGCCATGGTAGAGGTCGCTACCGATTTCCCTGTGCTGTTCAGACTTGGTAATCATCTCGGCGTTAATATCGAAATGTTTATTGAGGCGGTCCGCCTCGCGGCCCTGGGCTTCGTAGTGAGACGGGCGAAAAGCGCCGCTGAAGCGTCCGACCGGCTGATAATCGCATTCGATATTTTCGTCGGCGATGAAGGCTGCCAGGCCCTCGCGGGCGGCCTTGGCTTCACCGTAGACGCTAAGCGCGGTTTCCAGACCCATGGTTTTAATCATCTTGCCGAAGCCGATGTGGATGTTGCCGCTGGCCAGGCCGCCGTTGCGCGACGATGCGCCTTCGCCAGGCCGCTGCTTGTCGAAAACCTGCACCGAGCGTCCGGCGCGGGCGAGGACGAGCGCCGCAGATAGACCGGCATAACCGGCGCCGACGATGGCGATGTCGCAAGTCTCCTCAACCGGCGTTTCCGGCAAATCGGGTGGCGCCGCTGCTTCCCACCAATATGGATGCGTACTCAACCCATCGATCATAGGACCGCAATTCCTCCCACAGAATCGTCAGCCCGGTTTGTTATATTGTTTTTTATCAGCCGACGATTACGCAACACTAAGACTATAGGGGGATGTAGAGAATAAACTCAAATTATTAATTATTTTAAACCAATCAGAAATTCTTATAGACTTAAGTAGCCGCTATCAGGCGCGTAAATAGGAGACGGAAGTGAACTTGCGTCAACTTAGGGCCTTCCAGGAGGTTATGCTGACCGGCTCGGTGACCAAAGCGGCGCATAACATGAACCGCACGCAACCGGCCGTCAGCGCCATGATCTCGGGCCTGGAGAAAACCATCGGTTATCAGCTATTTGAGCGCCGCGGCGGCCGCCTGCATCCGGTTCCGGAAGCACACTTCCTGCTGACCCAGGCGGGCGCCATCCTCGACCGCCTGGGTGATCTTCGCGGCACCATGCAAGGCGTTGGCGCGCTTGAAGCTGGACATCTCAGGATCGCCTGCATGCCGGTCCATGCCGAAAAGCTGATGCCGCAACTGTTATCACGCTTTGTCAAAAACCGCGGGGACGTGTCTGTTTCCCTGATTAGCCGGAGCTCGGAGCGGGTCTATGAACTGCTCGCCTCACAACGTTTCGACCTTGGGTTCGCCGAAGTGACGACGGAATCTCCCCTGGTCGATGCCGATGAAATGGTCATGGATTGCCTCTGCGCCGTTCCCATTGATGATCCGCTATCGAAAAAGCAGGCGATTACGCCGACGGACCTGGATGGCCGGGCGATGGCGTCCTTCCTGCCTCAGCATTTTATTCCCCGCCGCCTGCATGAGATTTTTGAAGCTGACGGGCGCGAATTGCGCGTCCGGTTTGAGGTCCAGAATGCGGCCTCACAGTATGTATTTGTCGAGGACGGACTGGCTTGTGCGATGATG
>DASCOC010000222.1:0-3632 GCA_036011805.1 Rhodospirillales bacterium | reverse complement strand
GGGCACATATTTCAGACACTCGGTCTCCATCGGGACTTCATAGACCCGGTATTTTTCGGCCAGGAGTTTTTCGACAGTGTCGGCGTAGGCGGCCGCGATTTCGGGATCGTCGTCGGTCCGCCACATATCCTCCAGGATGACGATGCAACCCGGCCTGAGCTCATTCTCCTCGAGCCGGCTGAGCAGAACCTGCTCGTTGAAGGCGACGATGAGATCATCCTCGTCGCCCCAATTGGTGACCTGATGGGAGGCTATGCGGATACGGTTTCCGCTGGCGCCGGCGGCGCTTCGCGCCGGCGGCTGGATTTCGGCGGGGATGATCTCGGCGGTCCAAACGCCGTTTCCCATCCGCGCCGCGATCGCCCCGAACGCCTGGCCGCACCGTTGTGCGCCTTCGCCGGAGTCGCTAACGATTTCGACGATGTGCTCTTTCAGCGTCTCCACCGGCTTGCGGTCCGGCGCCGGGCGGTCCCACCGCTTGCTATCAAGCCCCGGAGTCCCTTTGGTCTTCTTGGCGGATTTCCGGCGCGGCCGTTTTTCGCGGGGTTCTTTTTTCAGGGCCTGTGTACTCATGGCGGGTGTAATCCTTGTTGTTCAGGCGAGCCGGACGCGCGAGAAGGTCTTCTCGCGTGCGTTGATCCCGAAAAGCCCGTCCTCGCTTCCCTCATGCTCTGGAAGATAGACACAATCCGTGTCGCGGATACCGAGATAGGCCTTCATGCTTCTGGCGGCCTTACGTCCCGCGCCCATGGCCAATATCACGGTGGCGCCACCGGTAACGATGTCGCCGCCGGCGTAAACGCCCGCCATCGAGGTGGCGAGATCGTCATCGGTATCGATATAGCCCCGGGCGTTGAGTTTTAATTTCGAGGTCTGGCCGATGATCGGGTTGGCGTTGGTGCCGATGGCATAGACGACCATGTCGGTATCAAATTCGTATTCACTGCCCTCGATGGGCACGGGCCGCCGCCGGCCCGAGTCATCGGGTTCACCCAGTTCCATGCGGATGCACCGCATGCCGCGGATGTTGTTGTCGTCATCGCCCAGAATTTCGACCGGCGCCGTCAACCAATGGAATTCAACCCCTTCCTCTTCGGTATGGTCGACTTCCTCGGCCCGGGCGGGGCTTTCCGCCTTGGTGCGGCGGTAAACGCAAGACACTTTCTCCGCGCCCAACCTCAGGCATACCCGCATCGCATCCATGGCCGTGTTGCCGGCGCCGATCACGGCGACGCTCCGCCCTAAATGCAAGGGGGTGTCGTAGTCGGGGAACTCTCCGGCGTGCATGAGGTTGCAGCGGGTCAATAGTTCGTTGGCGGAAAGAACGCCGTTGAGCGACTCGCCGGGAATATCCATGAAGCTCGGGTAGCCGGCCCCGGTGCCGATGAACACGGCATCGAAATCCATCTCGTCGAGCATCTGTTCGATGGTAAACAGGCGCCCGACCAGGGTGTTGCACCTTATTTTGACACCCAGCTTGGCCAGGGCGTTGATCTCGGCGTCGATGACCTCGTTGGGAAGGCGGAATTCGGGGATGCCGTATCGGAGAACGCCGCCCGGCTTGTGAAAGGCCTCATAGACGGTGACGTCGCATCCGGCCTTGGCCATGTCGGCGGCGCAGGCAATGCCGGCGGGTCCCGATCCGACGATGCCGACCCGAAAACCGTTGGCCTCGATATAGGGAAGGCTGCTCCAGCCTTCCTCGATCGCCAGATCGCCGAGCCAGCGCTCAAGCCTGCCAATGGCCACCGGTTCAAGCGTATCGCCGACGGGACAAACGCCCTCGCACTGGTCCTCTTGCGGGCAGACGCGGCCGCAGATGGCCGGCAACAGGTTGGCATCGGTGAGGATATCGTAGGCGCCGCGATAATCTTTTTCGATGATCTTGGCGATAAACCTGGGAATATCGATGCCGACGGGACAACCGGGAACGCAAGCCGCCTCGGGGCACATGAGGCATCGCTCGCACTCGTTGAGGGTGTTTTCCAGCCCGTAGCCGAGCGCGACCTCGGAGAAATTCTTCACCCGTTCGGCGGGACCCTGCACCGGGATCGGCGTTCGTTCCTGTGGAATGGTCCGTATGGTCTTCTTTTTCGCCATCACGACACCTTTCCGGCACGGCAGGCTTCGGACCACCGTTCCGTCGCCAGTTTTTCTTCTTCCGAAAACCGCTTCAGGCGACTCATGAGATCGTCAAAATCAACCTGATGGCCATCGAAATCGGGGCCGTCGACGCAGGCGAACTGCATTCTTTCCCCGACCTTGACCCGACAGCCACCGCACATCCCGGTGCCGTCAACCATGATCGGGTTCAGGCTGACCGTTGTTTTGATGGCATTGGGCCGGGTCGTTTCCGCACACGCCTTCATCATGATCGGCGGGCCGATGGCGATGACTTCGTCGATGTCATCGTGTTTCTCCATGGCCGCTTTGATGCCATCGGTGACCAGCCCCTTGATGCCGACCGATCCGTCATCGCTGCAGATAATGAACTCGTCACAATATTTCCTGAACTTGTCTTCCCAGAAAACCAGGTCCTTGTTCCGGAACCCGATGACACCGATCACGTAGGCGCCGTTCTCTTTGAAAGCGCGGGCCTGGGGGAAAACCGGCGCCGCCCCCAAGCCGCCACCGACACAGATCACCTTTCCGGCATCGCCGATGTGGCTGGGTTCACCCATGGGACCGACGACGCTGAAAAGCGTGGTTCCGGTCCGGCAGGTCTGCTGCATTTCTTTCGTCGTCTTGCCGACCGCCTGAACGACCAGTGTTATGGTTCCCTTGTCGCGATCAAAATCGGCGATCGTGAGCGGTATGCGTTCGCCGTGCTCTAAGGGAATGACGATGACGAACTGGCCCGGCTTCGCCGCCTTCGCCATCATCGGGTGGCGGAATTCGAGCAAGAAAGTGAGATCGGAAAAATCCTCCCGCGCCACGATCTCGACTGAAGGATCTTCGTCATCCCTGTGCATCGGATCGATGGTATCGGACAAGACCGCCCTGTCGCTTGAGTTAGCGCCCATTTTTTAATACCTCCGGCACCGACGATAACATATTGAACAATCATAGACTTCCGTATTCGGCAAACATTGACCTTCGTCAAGTCTTCAGAAGAAGCGCCATGGCGTGTTTATGATAAATATCGCCTCCCCGGGCATTCGCTCAAATCAGCAATAATTTGACTTGTCCTGAGTCAATTACGACCGGTCCCGATCGGGAGTATAATGACGGCCATAAAATAAAACGTTTAGGAGATGCCGATACATAGGATGTGAACCTCTTGGATGAGGGGTTCGCTAACTTCTTCGCCTGCCCGCAATCGCCTTGGTGCGATCGGGCATAGATGCACACGGTGCAAAGGAGAAATGTCGTCATGCCCCTGGACAAAGCCGCTACCAAAGAACCGACCTTCACGCTAATCGACAACCGAACCGGCACAAAATGGGATGTCCCAATCCTGTCGGGAAGCCTGGGCCCGGATGTCATCGACATTCGGCGATTTTATGCGGAGACGGGGATGTTCACGTTCGACCCCGGCTACACGTCGACGGCGAGTTGTGAATCCACCATTACCTTCATCGACGGCGACGAGGGCGTGTTGCTCCATCGCGGCTACCCGATCGAACAACTGG
>DASCOC010000221.1:0-10650 GCA_036011805.1 Rhodospirillales bacterium | reverse complement strand
GTTTCAAAGCATCGTCTCGCCGGTGATCTCGACGTCGCTGTATTTTATCGTCTTCGGCGCCGCCATCGGGTCGCGAATTACCGAAATCGAGGGCGTCAGCTATGGCGCCTTCCTGGTGCCGGGGCTGGTGATGCTGTCGTTGATGACCCAGAGCATCGCCAACGCCTCGTTCGGCATCTATTTTCCGAAATTCACCGGCACCATCTATGAGCTATTATCGGCGCCGGTATCGTACTTCGAGATCGTATTGGGCTATGTCGGCGCGGCGGCGACCAAAACGGTGCTGCTCGGCGCCATCATCCTGGCCACCGCGGGGTTCTTCGTGCCGCTGCAGATCATGCATCCGGTGTGGATGCTGCTGTTCTTAGGCCTAACCGCGATCACCTTCAGCCTGTTCGGGTTCATCATCGGCATCTGGGCCGACAATTTCGAGAAAATACAGATCATCCCGCTGCTGGTGGTGACGCCGCTGGTGTTCCTGGGCGGCAGTTTCTATTCCATCGACATGCTGCCGGCGTTTTGGCAAAAGGTGACCTTGTTCAACCCGGTGCTCTACCTGATCAGCGGCTTCCGCTGGAGCTTCTACGAAATCGCCGACGTCAGTCTGATGACCAGCCTCGGCATGATCTTAGGCTTCCTGACGATCTGCTTGGCTTGCGTATGGTGGATCTTCAAAACCGGCTATCAGGTCAAGCATTAGAATCTATCGTCGCCAAAGGGTTAGCGGCGGTTTAGTCTCCCGGCCATGACCGGATCGTTTTATCGTATTGCCGTAATCGCCCTTATCGCCCTCGTCTCGGCGGCGCTGCCGGTGCGCGCCGAAGCGGTCAAGGCAGTTGCCTCGATCGCGCCGCTGCATTCGCTGTTGGCAGGCGTCATGGACGGAGTCGCTTCGCCGGGGCTGCTGGTCAGGGGCGCCCGCTCGCCGCATGATTATGTGATGAAGCCGTCGGACGCCAAGATGCTGCATGGTGCCCAAGTGGTGTTCTGGATCGGGCCGGCGATGGAAGGCTTTTTGGTCAAGCCGGTGGCGGCGCTGGCCGACAACGTCCGCGCCGTCAAATTGGCTGGCCAGGGAGAGAGCGGGGAAGAACCCCACAACTGGCTCGACCCCCGCATCGCCGCCCGCATGGTCAAGGACATGGTTCGGGTGCTGGGGGACATCGATGCCGCCAACGCGGCGCGCTACCGCGAAAACGGTAAAAAAGTCCGGGCCGGGTTGATCGTCCTGGAACGGGAGCTGCACCAAACCCTTAAGCCCGTCGCCGTGGTGCCGTATCTGGTCTATCACGACGCCTACCGCTATTTCGAAAAGCGCTTCGATCTGGCCGCCCACGGCGCCGTCGCCATTCAGGCTGACCGCCCGCCCGGCGCCAAACGGGTATCGGCGCTGCGCCGCCGGATCATCGCCAGCCAGATCGTCTGCGTCTTTACCGAGCCGCAATTCACCCCGGCGCTGGTGCGAACCCTGACCCAGGGAACCGGCGCCGGCATCGGCAGCCTCGATCCCTTGGGCGCCGGCCTAAAACCAGGCCCGGGGCTTTACGCGGAAATGATGCGGGGAATGGCCAACTCGATGCTGGCGTGTCTTGGGGCTAATGGATAAAGGCGGGCGGCTGACGCCGGGGGGCGAATGGATAAAGGCGGGCTGCGGATAAGCGGCAGTTCCAGACGATAGGTTTTTGTGCTAAAATCTTTGACTTCTTCTGCGTGCGGGAGAATTCAGATGCCTTCTCCTCGTTCATTCAAATTCGGGAATATTTTTACGGTCGCGGTCTTCTGTGCCGCATTGGCGGCCGGCCCAACCCTCAGCAGAGGTGCAGAGACCGATTTGGAAAAGGAGTATATCGCTGCAGGCATTTTTGAAACCGGTTTGACATTGGAAATGCCGAAAAAGGCGAAATGTCCTGAGATGACCCTGGGATTTGCCAGCCGTCTCAATCGCTCCGGGAGAATGAGGTCGAAACGCCATGGGGCGTATCATGCCGGAGTTGATTGGGCGTTGCCGGAAGGCACGCCCATCTTAGCGGTTGCCGATGGACAGGTTATTGACCGAGACGAAGAACTTCATAAAAGCCGCGGTAAATTCGTCGTCATAGAGCATGGCTCGCCACACGATGGCCTCTATTCCAGCTATGTTCATTTATCCGGCTTTAACGTGAACTCAAATCAGGCGGTAAAAAAAGGGCAGGTCATAGGGTTTGTCGGGAAGACCGGAAAAGGCGCAACATACATTCATCTGCATTTGAATATTTTTGGAAAAGAAACTATCCGAGTCGGCAACAGAAAATGGAAATATCGTTATGACTATCTCCAGCTTCTTTCAGGGGACATGTCACCCATTGATCCAGCCAGAAAGCGACAGCAAAAAGTGAAAGTCGCCTATATGGACCAGGATGGAAAAGTGCATCCGACAGGGGCTAAGGTCATATGGCCGTTTGCTTGCGAGAGAAAAATCAATTGACGGCTAAAACCGGGGGGCTTGCGTCTATTCAGGCCAATCGTGCCTAGTTAACTAAGATCAAGGATGTCTCTTCGTCGCGTCGTTATATCTTTGCCCTATCTTCCACCGGCGCAATGCTAATAACGACAAGGAACCCCTTATGAAGCTCACCGATGCCCTGCTGGGTGAACACGCGGTCATGTACGAATTATTCGAGTCCCTGCGGGAAACGGCTAAGACCTCCAATGACGTTCAAGAAATACTTGCCGCCGTCTCGGTGTTGGACAGGCTAATTCTTTCGCATTCCCAGATCGAGGAAGACCTGTTGTTCCCCCGCCTGGAACCCCACTTAGGCGAGATGGGGCCGCTTGCCGTGATGCGTTCGGAACACCGCGGCATTGAAGACCTTCTCACCGCGGCCAAGCAGGAAACCGATGTCGGCGCCCTTAAATCGGTAATCCATCAGTTTTTGGACTTGGCCTATGCCCACTTCAAGAAAGAAGAAGGGGTGCTGTTCGGCATGGCCCAACAGTTCCTCGACGAAGCGGCATTGTCAGACTTGGGGGATGAATGGGCGGCGCGCCGGAACGTCACCATCGACGCCCAGGGTTGCGGGGCGGCGGCTTGTCGCCCCGGGGGCTAACCGCTAAAAAACCGGGAAGAACAACGCCCGGTCGATCAACAGCGCGAAGAAAATCAAAAACAGGTAGAGGATGGAAAAGAAGAACATCGGCCGGGCGGTTTTGCCGCCGGTCTCGCCGCTGTCCGTCCACACCCGCCAGCCATGGCGGGCGAAGAGCACCCCTAACACCGTTGCCGCGACCCCATAGAGCGCCCCGGACATGCCGATGAAAACCGGCAGCAACGTCGTCGGCACCAGCAGCGCGGTATAGATCAGCATTTGGCGTTTGGTTTCCTTCTCGCCGGCGACCACCGGCAGCATGGGGACCCCGGCGGCTTCGTAATCGCCGCGCCGGAACAACGCCAACGCCCAGGTGTGCGGCGGCGTCCACAGGAAGATAATGAGAAACAGGATCACCGCGCCGAGGCCGACGTCGCCGCTGACCGCGGCCCAGCCGATCACCGGCGGCAACGCGCCGGAGGCGCCGCCGATAACGATGTTGTGCGGGGTGCGGCGTTTCAGCCAGACGGTGTAGATGAACACATAATAAAGAATGGTCGCCGCCAACAGTGCGGCCGCGACCAGATTGACCATGCCGGCCATGATGGCGACCGAGCCGACCGAGAGAATGACCCCGAAAATCAGCGCTTCCCTTGCCGCAAGGCGGCCCGCCGGCAACGGCCGGTTCATGGTCCGTAACATGTGCAGGTCGATATCGCGGTCGTACCACATGTTGATGGCGCCCGACGCGCCGGCGCCGATGGCGATACAAAGAATCGCCGTCGCCGCGCTCAACAGGTCCAGGTTCTGGATTGCCCCCGGCGCCAGCAGAAGCCCGACGGCGGCGGTGAACACCACCAGCGACATCACCCGGGGCTTTAACAGCAGGGCGTAGTTGGTGACGCGGAAGCGGGGCTCAGGCGTTGCCTTATCGGCCTTCGCCGGGGCAATGGCCGCCTTATCCGCCGTTGCGATTGTCTTGTCGGTCACGGGGTTTCCTCTTTGCCGGGGATGCCGTCCTTATATTAGAGCCATTATATACTGGGGCTTTATATTTTTTTCAACAGCGCCTTGGAAACCATGAAAATGAACATCACCCCGCCGACGACGGCAATCACCGCGCCGACGCCCATCAGGTAAAGCCCGGCGGTGGCGCCGAGACCTTCTAACCCCTGATCGGCGCCGGCGACCTTGCGCGGCGCGCCGTAGCCGCCGGCCCAGTAAAGGCCCAGGGCGTGAAGCACCTGGCCCATGGCGTAAAGCCAGATCGATGCGGAGACTGCCTTGCCCCGCCGCAAGGCCCGTTCCAGGAGCGGCAGGAAGAGGCCGAAGAATAGGCCCATGAAGGCGAGGTTGATGCCGCCGATGACGCCGTGATAGTGGGCCGGTGTCCGGGTGTCGGCGCCATCGACGAAAAGCCCCAACACGCCACCCGTGGCGAATACCAACGCCGACAGCGCCAAGCACAGGAAAACAGGGTCCGCCCACGGCAGTGCTTCGCCGTTCCGCCGCCGTTTCCATGCCGTCGCCACACCGCCGCCGGCAACCAGCAGCACCGGCGGCGCCAGCAGGTATTGAAGGTTGGTGAAGGCTTCCGCCTGATCGGCCGAGAACGGCTCGAAAACGGCATAGAGAAACGGCGCCGGCAACGCCGAGACCACCAGCGCCAGCAAGGCCGTGGCCATCAAGCGCGGGTGGACCACGGGTTGCCCGAGGCCGATCCCACCCAACACATACCAAGCGCATAACAAGAGGCCGACATTGACGAACTGCAGTGCGTGGCCGCCGCCCCAGAACAGGTCCTCGTTGAAGGCGGCGGTAATGGCGTTGTCGGGATCGCCGGCGAGCGCCAGCCAAGCGAGGGCGAAACAGGCCAGCGCCAGCAGATAGATCAACCCGGCGGCGATCACCGAAAGGGATACCGGCTCCAGCGGCCCACGGCGCCGGGGCAGGTTGACGAGCAGCCGGATGACGGCCAGCGCCAGGCTCGCCGCCAGAAGCGCCAGGCCGGCGTAGTACACCGGGTCGATGATGACCGGCACGTAGTTATTAAGCGACGGCTCGCCCCGGTCCATCCAGGCGGGGACGAACAATGCCACCGACGCCAGCACGGCGCCCGCGACCGCCGCCGGGCCAAGGCCGTTCCAGCGGGGGTTGCCGGCCGAAAGGCGTTGCGTCGTCAGCGCCGTCATGCCGCCGAGCACACTCAGGAACCAGACGACGAAGGAAAAAACCACATGCAGGACCAGGCCCTTTTCGAAGAACTTGACGGGCCAGGGAATCGCCTCGGCGGCGCCGGGAACCCGGCTGAGCGCGACCAGCAGCGCGAACACCCCGGCCACGCCCAGGGACAGCATGGCCAGCGCCGACCACCCCCAGATCTCACGCCGCGCCGCCGGCTTGGCGGCGGCCCCGGCGAACCCGGCATAAAGGCTCCAGCGTTGCGCCTGGGCGGGTGTGAACGCGCCGCCGCCGGGGGAAGGTTCAGATGGGGACATAAGGATAAAGATGCACCGCCATGACGTAGACGACAACACCGGAAACGCCGACGTACATCCACAACGGCCAGGTCCAGCGGGCGAGCCGGCGGTGGTCTTCGAAGCGGCCCTTCAGCGCACGGTAGAGCGTCGCCGGCACCAATGGCACGATGGCGATGGCGCCCAGGATATGGGCGAAGAGGATGCTGAAGTAGAAGGGCCGGATGAGGCCTTCCCCGCCGAACCTGGCGAAGCCGGCATTGGCCTTGTAAATCACGTAAACGACAAGAAAGACGGCCGCCAGGACAATCGCCGTAATCATCGAGGCCCGGTGCCGCCGCTTGTCGCCATGGCGGATGAACGCATAGCCGGCGCCGAGACTGATCACGGTGGCGCTGTTGAGCGCCGCGATGACGTGGGTCAGGTCCTGGATTTCCAACATCTTCGGTGTTCCCGCGAAGACGGTCAGGAAAACTTGATGAGGACGGAGGCGTACATGAATACCACCAGGGCGATAAGGATCACGGCCAACATCCGTTTGTTCAATCTCATGATCGGTGTCCTCGAATCCTTTGCGATGGAAACGTTTCTTACCCGTGCCGCCCGCCCGTTGCAATCGCTGTGGGTGGGATTCGGGCGAAAGAACGGCGCCACGCAAGCCGATGGCGGCTACTTAGGATAGTTGCGGCCATTTAAGTGTTGTTCTTATTTACTATAATAACTATTAAAAACGGCGCTTGCCTGATTGGCTCGGGGCGGATAAAAAGAAGCCGGGATCGGATATATCCCTATATTTTTTGGCATTATTGGAATGGTTGGTATGCTCAAAATAATTAAATTTCTGGCGCTGGCGCTGGTGCCCGGCGCCTTGTCATCGGCCTTTATGACGGGTGACGCCTTCGCCGCCGGACGTTCCGAACCCTGGCAGATGTGGTTTCAACCCGCGGCCACGCCGGTGATGGAAAGAATCATGTCGTTTCACAACATGCTGCTCTTCATCGAGGTTTCGATCGTCGTCTTTGTGTTGTCGATCATGTGTTACATCATCTACCGCTTTAACGCCAAATCCAACCCGGTACCCTCGAAAACGACCCACAACACCATGTTAGAGGTCATCTGGACCGGGGTCCCGATTCTCATCCTGGTCATCATCGCCATTCCGTCGCTGAAACTGCTTTATTTCGCGGACAAGGCCCAGGACGCCGAGATGACCCTCAAAGTCACCGGCAATCAGTGGTATTGGTCCTATTCCTATCCCGACCAAGGCGATTTCGAGTTCGACAGCGTCATCGTTCCCGATGACGAGTTGAAGAAAGGCCAGCCCCGTTTGCTGACGGTGGACAATCCGGTGGTGTTGCCGGCCCGGACCAATATCCGGCTTCTGTTCACGTCTTCCGACGTGATCCACAACTGGGCGGTTCCCTCGTTCGGGATCAAGCTCGACACCGTCGCCGGGCGCACCAACGAATCCTGGGTCAACATTAATGAAGAGGGCGATTATTACGGCATGTGCTCGGAGCTTTGCGGCGTCAATCACGCGTTCATGCCGATCCACGTCAAGGCCATGTCCAAGGCCGACTTCGCCGCCTGGGTTGAAAAGGCGAAAAAGGAATTCGCCAGCGAGGAAACCCCCGCGGCGGCTAAACTGGCGAAGGCGGACATGCCCAACGTCTCTCGTTAATGTATTGAAATCAAATGAATTTTGTAAAGGTTGAATGATGGCGAACGAAGCAACGGCGGCTAAGGCTGCTCACGGCGACGGCCACGGGCACCACCCGACGGGGTGGCGGCGGTGGCTCTATTCCACCAACCACAAGGACATCGGCACCATGTATATCGTGCTGTCGATGATCGGGGCATTCGTCGGCGGCGCCATGGTGCTTCTGATTCGCATGGAACTGGCGGAACCCGGGATCCAATTCAACCTGTTCGGGATCGACAACGAGGCCGCCTATTTCCAGTTCTATAACGTGCTGGTGACGGGGCACGGCTTCATCATGGTGTTTTTCGTCGTCATGCCGGCGATGATCGGCGGTTTCGGCAACTGGTTCGTGCCGCTGATGATCGGGGCGCCGGACATGGCGTTCCCGCGCATGAACAACATCAGTTTCTGGTTACTCGCCGCCGCCCTTGTCCTGCTTCTGATCGCCGCCTTCACCCAAGGCGGGCCGGGCACCGGCTGGACCGTCTATCCGCCGCTTGCCAATGCCGACTACCATCCCGGCGCGGGAGTGGATTTAGGTATTCTCAGCCTGCACCTGGCCGGCGCGTCGTCGGTGCTGGGCGCGGTTAATTTCATCACCACCATCTTCAACATGCGCGCGCCGGGCCTGAACATGCACCGGATGCCGCTGTTCTGCTGGGCCATTCTGGTAACCGCGTTCCTGTTGCTGCTGGCGATTCCGGTGCTGGCAGGCGCCCTGACCATGCTGCTCACCGACCGTAACTTCGGCACCACCTTTTTCGACATTGCGGGCGGCGGCGACCCGCTCCTGTGGCAGCACCTGTTCTGGTTCTTCGGCCATCCGGAGGTCTACATCATCATTATTCCGGCCTTCGGCATCATCAGCCAGGTGATCTCGACGTTTTCAAAGAAGCCGATCTTCGGTTATTTGGGCATGGCCTATGCCATGTCCTTCATCGGTTTCGTCGGTTTTATCGTGTGGGCGCACCACATGTACACTTCCGGCCTGAATGTCGATACACGGGCCTACTTCGTGTCGGCGACATTGGTGATCGCGGTGCCCACGGGGATCAAGATTTTCAGCTGGCTGGCGACCATGTGGGGAGGCTCGATCGAATTCCGCATCCCGATGATGTTCGCCTGCGGCTTTATTTTCCTGTTCGTCATGGGCGGCGTCACCGGCGTCGCGCTGGCCAACGCCGGCATGGATATCGCGTTTCATGACACCTATTTCGTCGTCGCCCATTTTCATTACGTGATGGCGATCGCGGCGATCTTCGCCATGTTCGCGGGCTTCTATTATTGGATCGGCAAGATGTCCGGGCGCCAGTATCCGAAGCTTCTGGCGAGGATTCATTTCTGGCTGTTTTTTATCGGCGTCAACGTGGTGTTTTTTCCGCAGCACTTCCTCGGCATGGCCGGAATGCCGCGGCGCATTCCCGACTATCCGGACGCCTTTGCCGGCTGGAATTACATTTCCTCCCTCGGCGCCTATATGACCACGGCGTCGACGTTGCTGTTTTTCTATATCGTCTGGGTGACCTTGCGCTCGGGCGAAAAGGTCCCGGCCAACCCGTGGGGCGAAGGCGCGACGACGCTCGAATGGACGGTCGAAAGCCCGGCGCCTTTCCACACCCATGAAGACCTGCCGGACATGGCCGAAAAACAAGCGGCGGAATAGGGGGCGGGATTCGGGACGATGCACAAACCGCGTAAAAATAATAAAGCCACCGCCCTGGTATTGTTCTCCGTCGCCGGCGGCATGGTCGGGCTGGCCTTCGCCGCGGTTCCCCTTTACCAGCTTTTCTGCCAGGTCACCGGTTTCGGCGGCACCCCGAAGGTTGCGGCGGCGGCCCCGTCCGAGTCCGCGTCCAAGGGAGGAGCCGTGGCGGCAAGGGAAATTACCGTCCGCTTCGACGCCAACGTCAATCCGGCGCTGCCCTGGCGGTTCGCACCTGAGCAAAAGAAAATCCTGGTTCGTGCCGGGGCCCAGACCGAGATTAACTACCGGGCCAGCAACCTATCGAACCGGACCACCACCGGCACCGCCACCTACAACGTGACGCCCTTCAAGGCCGGTGAATATTTTTCCAAGATTGAATGTTTCTGTTTTACCGAACAACGCCTCAAACCCGGCGAGGAAGCGGTGATGGGGGTGCAGTTCTACGTCGATCCGGAAATCTTCACCGATCCCAACACCCGGGACGTCAAGGTAATCACCTTGTCCTATACCTTCTTCCCCGCCCAAAACCGTAACAAGAACGGCGACGATGGCGACGACGGCGGCAAGAACGCGAAACAGGTAAAGGCGCTGGCCCCCACCAAGGCCCCGCCGCCCAGTTGATGACACGGAGAGTGAAAGAATGGCAAGCGAGCAGATAAAAAAGCACCCATACCACATGGTCGAACCGAGCCCCTGGCCCGCGGTGGGGTCGCTGGCCGCCTTCATCATGGCGGTCGGAGGGGTTTGGTATATGAAGGGCGGCACGATTTTCCTGTTCGCCACGGGCACCCTGATCCTGATTTGGATGGCGTACCGGTGGTGGCGCGATATCATTGCCGAGGCCCGAAGCGGCGTCGATCACACGGACGTGGTGCGCCACGGCCTGCGCATGGGCATGGTGCTGTTCATCGCATCCGAGGTGATGTTCTTTCTCGCCTTCTTCTGGGCCTTTTTCCATTCCTCGATGCCGGTTTTTTCGCTGGTGGCGCCCGAGGCGTGGCCGCCCAAGGATGTCGTGCCGCTGGATACCTGGTCGATTCCGTTCCTGAACACGATCATCCTGCTGTCTTCCGGGGCCACGGTAACCTTGGCCCACAATGCCTTGCTTGCAGGCAATAACAAGAAAACGGCCCGATGGCTCCTGATAACGGTGCTGTTGGGGATGACCTTTACCGGCTTCCAGGCCTATGAGTACGTGCATGCGACATTTATGTTCACCGGCGGCATTTATTCGACGACCTTCTATCTGGCGACCGGCTTCCACGGCTTCCACGTCATCGTCGGCACGTGTTTTCTGATCGTCTGCTGGCGCCGGGCCAGGGCCGACCACTTCACCCCCGATGCCCATGTCGGGTTCGAAGCCGCCACCTGGTATTGGCATTTCGTTGACGTGGTGTGGCTGTTCCTGTTCGTCTGGGTCTATTGGTGGGGTGGTTCCGCCGTGACCGGGTGACGACTACCGGATCGCCGCCCATATCGCCACTCGGGGCCGGCCTTCGCGGCCGCTGCCCCCGTTGCGGCGATGGCCGTCTGTTCGAGAGCTATCTCAAGATCACCGAGCGTTGCGACAACTGCGGGCTGGGCTTCGGCGGCCACGACGTCGGCGACGGCCCGGTGGTGCCGGCGATCATGGTGCTGGGCGGCATTATCGTCGGGCTGGCGCTGTGGGTGGAACTCGCCTACCAGCCGGCGCTTTGGGTA
>DASCOC010000220.1:0-8070 GCA_036011805.1 Rhodospirillales bacterium | reverse complement strand
CTGGGGGGCGGTGCTGGGGCTGCACGCGGCTTTTGTGATGGGATTATTCCGGGGGCTTCTCGGCCAACCCGACTAGGGGACATGAGGGCGCATGTTTAAGAAAATTCTCATCGCCAACCGGGGGGAGATCGCCTGCCGGGTGATGCGCACCGCCAAGGAAATGGGGATTAAAACGGTTGCCGTTTGCTCCGAGGCCGATACCCGGGCCTTGCATGTGGAAATGGCCGACGAAACCGTTTTGATCGGCCCGCCGGCGGCCGCCGAAAGCTATCTGAACGTTGCCAAGATTATGAAAGCGATCGACGATACCGGCGCCGACGCCGTTCACCCCGGATACGGCTTTCTTTCGGAAAATGCCGCCTTCGCCGGCGCTTTAAAAAAAGCAGGCGTCGCCTTCATCGGCCCGGGGCCTGAGGCGATTACCGTCATGGGCGATAAGATCGAGTCCAAAAAGGTGGCCCTCAAGGCCGGCGTTAATACGGTTCCGGGGGACGGCGGGGCGGTGAAAAGTGGCGCCGAAGCGGTCAAGACGGCGCAAAAAATTGGCTATCCGGTGATGTTGAAGGCATCCGCCGGCGGCGGCGGCAAGGGCATGCGGATCGCGCGCAATGACGAAGAATGCCGCGACGGCTTGAAACGCGCCAGCAGCGAGGCCGAAACCGCGTTCGGCGACGGCCGCGTGTTTGTCGAAAAATACATCGAAAATCCCCGCCATATTGAAATTCAAATATTGGCCGATACGGCCGGCAACACGGTTTACCTGGGAGAACGTGAATGTTCGATCCAGCGCCGCCACCAGAAAGTCATCGAGGAAGCGCCGTCGCCGTTCCTGGATGAGGGTACCCGCCAGGCCATGGGAACCCAGGCCGTAGCCCTGGCCGAAGCGGTCGGGTATGCGTCCGCCGGCACCGTCGAATTTATCGTTGATCAGGAAAAAAACTTTTATTTCCTTGAGATGAACACACGTCTTCAAGTCGAACATCCGGTCACCGAAAAAGTCACCGGGCTTGATCTGGTTGAGTGGATGATCCGCATTGCCGCCGGCGAACCCTTGTCCTTCGGCCAGGATGACGTTCAATTGAGGGGCTGGGCCATGGAAGCCCGGGTCTATGCCGAGAATCCGTTGCGCAATTTCATGCCGTCAACGGGACGGCTGACGGCGTACCGCCCGCCCTTGGAAGATGAAAGCTTTCGCGTCGATACCGGGGTTTCCGAAGGCGGCGAAATTTCCATTCATTACGATCCGATGATCGCCAAGGTTATTTCCTATGGCGACACCCGCGATGCGGCCCGGGCCCGCATGTCCGCCGCCCTGGACGAATTCCACATTCAGGGCGTCGGGCATAATATCGGCTTTCTGGCGGCGTTGATGGGCCATCCCCGGTTCAAAGAGGGCCGCCTGAGCACCAATTTTATCGCCGAGGAATACCCGGATGGGTTCCGTGCCCAGGACTTAACCCCGGATGATCCGAAACTGCTGATCTCAGTCGCCGCCTGTATCCATCTCGCCTATCAGGAACGCGCCTCGATGATTTCCGGCCAAATTCAAGGCCGCCAACGCATCGTTTCCGATGATTGGGTGGTGGTGCTGCAAGGCGAAAAATACAACGTCTCCGTCGCCCTCAGGGACGGCGGCTATGACCTGTCCCTGAAATCCGGGCCGCTGTCTATCGAGACCGAATGGAAGATGGGGGAGCCGTTATTTAAAGGCGAAATGGAAGGGAAGGGGTTTTGCATCCAGGTCGAACGGTCCGGTATCGCCTACCGCCTGACCCACGCGGGGGCGGAAACCGACGTCCTGGTGATGAACCCCCGGGCCGCCGTGTTGCAGGCGTTGATGCCGGTGAAGGAGCCCCCGGATACGTCCAAGTTCCTATTATCACCGATGCCGGGATTGCTGGTTTCGCTGTCCGTCACCACCGGCCAGGGGGTCAAGGCCGGCGAGGAACTGGCCATCGTCGAGGCGATGAAGATGGAAAATGTTCTGCGTGCCGAAGAGGACAGGGTCGTTGCCGCCGTCAAGGCGGAGCCCGGCGAAACGCTGGCGGTGGATCAGGTTATCCTCGAATTCGAATAAGGCCGCATCAGGTGAGCGAAAAAGCGACACGGGTGGTGATCGAAGGCCGGGTCCAGGGTGTCTGGTTTCGGGGCTGGGCGGCCCAGGAAGCGGCCCGGCTGAACATCCGCGGCTGGATACGAAACCGGCTCGACGGTTCGGTGGAAGCGGTATTCGCGGGCGCCGACGCCGATGTCGATGCGATCGTTTTGGCCTGCCGGCGGGGGCCGCCGGCGGCGAGGGTGGAAAGCCTGACCCAGTATCCCGCCGAAGCCCCGGAGGAAGATGGCTTTCGCCATTTGCATACGGACTAGGCTGTTACTTGCTGATTGCGATATAGGCGACCGAGGGAACCACCATGAATATGGCGACCACGGTCCGGACCGTCAGTTTTTCCCTGCGGAAGACGAAAATACTCAGCAACATCGAAAATATCGGCGCCGCCGCAACGATCGGCACGATGGTGACGAGTTGGCCCCGCAAAAGGCCGGTGTTCAGACAAATGACCGCGGTGCTGAAGCAAAAGCCTGAGGCGATAAACCAAATCAAGCCCTTATTTCGCCATTGAACGGCGACCGATTTCTTGCGCATGGACTGATCGAGAATGGTAATGATGGCCGATACGGTAAACCCGACCAGTCCAACGAAATAAGGATCCGGGATATCTTCCATCCCAACCTTTGACAGCACATGGGCCAAGGACCGTACCGCCGCCGCGCCGATGGGAAGCGTTAACGCCCACAAAGGCCACGTCGTCGGGGCGCGGGTATCTTTTTGGGACAACAGAATGATTGCCAGGATAACGCCGCCGGTACCGATGGCGATGGGCCAGGTCAGGATCTCGCCGAGCACAAGAACGCCCAGGGTGGTGCCGAAGATGGGGCTGGTGGCGCTCAACGTGCTCGACAGGGTCGGCCCCAGATAGCGAATGCCGGCCACCGACAGGTTGGCGGAAACCGACGGCCGAAACAATCCGGCGAGGGCAAAAATCAAGACGGCCGGTTGGGTCCAATGGGATCCATCGAGAAGAAAAGGCGACAGCAACCAATAGATCACGGCGGATGCGGTGATAGAAACCATCGTGCCGCTGCGTGAATCGACGGTGATTAAACCGATGTATTGCAACTGTCCGCCGAAGGCAAAAAGAAATGCCGCCATCAAGGCGAACAAATACGGGGGGACGCTTTCAAACAGCACGGCTACCCCTTGCCCTGAACGGGCCGAAGCGGGATTTGAAAGACGTCTTCAAAGGCTGCCATCAGGGCACTGTCCAATTCCGGCATCGAGGTGGTTAGCCCTAAGTCCCATAGCGAGGTGACGCCATGGTCAGTGATCCCGCACGGTACGATGCCGGAGAAGTGCTCAAGGTCCGGCTCCAGGTTGACGGCGATGCCGTGATAGGTGATCCAGTGGCGGACCCGGACGCCGATGGCGGCGATTTTATCTTCGCGCGTCGCCGGGTTGTTTGGCGCGCCCCGGCGCACCCAGATGCCGACCCGGTCGTCAAAGGTTTCACCGATAATATTGAATTGCGCCAGCGCCCGGATGACCCAGTCTTCCAGGTCATGAACGAAGCCGCGGACGTCGTTGCCGCGGCCTTTAAGGTCCATCATCACATAGGCGACCCGCTGACCGGGGCCGTGATAGGTGTAGCGGCCGCCGCGCCCGGTGCGGTAAATGGGAAACCGGTCGGGGTCCAGAAGCTCCGCATCCTCGGCGCTGGTGCCGGCGGTATAGAGCGGCGGATGTTCCAAAAGCCAGACAATTTCCGGCGCGCGGCCGGCATGAATGTCCTCGACGCGGCTTTCCATAAAGGAAATCGCGTCGGCATAGGCGACCGGGGTGTCGCTGATCAGCCAATCGACGGCGTTGGCGGTTTTGTTCTTTATTTCCGCGGTCATGGCATTCCCTTGCCGTGCTTGATTGCGCGGCCCGCATTTGGTATCCCCCACTGAGTACAATTGTAAAGGAATTTGCGGTCGTGGCGGAACTGGTAGACGCGCAGCGTTGAGGTCGCTGTGGGAGCAATCCCGTGGAAGTTCGAGTCTTCTCGACCGCACCAAATTCCAAGGCCCGCCGCAACCGCGACGGGCCTTTTTTTGTGGGGTTCGTCATCATAAGGGAAGGACGCTTCAGGCGGTAGTGGGTATGGATAACGAAAATATTCCATCCGAAGACCAGGTCCATGACCTGGAGGCCGGGATCGAAGAGGAAGTCGTCGAGGCCCTGGCCGCCGACGAGCATGGCCGCTTGGCCGATCTGATCCAGCCCCTTCACCATGCCGATATCGCCGACCTGCTGGAACGCCTGGGCGCCGATGACCGGGACCAGGTGGTCGATATCCTGCGCGACGATTTTGACCCCGAAATTCTGACCGAACTGGATGAAACGGTCCGTGATCACGTCATCGAACGCCTCGGCGTCGAGGAAGTGGCGGCGGCGCTGCAGGAACTGGACTCCGATGATGCGTTGGAAGTCGTCGAGGAACTGGACGAAGATGAACAACAACAGGTGCTGGAGGCCATTCCCCTCGGCGACAGGACGCTGATCGAAGAAGGGCTGTCCTATCCGGAGGACAGTGCCGGACGGCTGATGCAGCGCGAAGTGGTGACGATTCCGACGTTCTGGAACGTCGGGCAAACCATCGACTTCCTCCGCAAAAGCGCCGATCAGGATGATGGACAGGCCGATGGCGGCGAAAACGAGTTGCCGACGCAGTTCTATGACCTGTTCGTCGTTGATCCGACACACAAGCCGGTCGGCACCATCCCGCTGAGCCGTATCCTGCGGGCCGGGCGCCATGTGCCCGTGACCGACATCCTGGAAACCGAAATGAAATTGCTGCCGGTCACCACCGACCAGGAAGATGTCGCCTTCGTGTTCCGTCAGCGCAACCTGGTATCGGCGCCGGTGGTCGATGATGGCGGACGCTTGGTCGGCGCCATTACCATCGATGACGTGGTCGATGTTATCGATGAAGAGCACGAAGAAGACATCATGCTTCTGGGCGGCGTTTCGGAAGACGACCTCTATGACGCCACCCTGGATACCACGCGGGCCCGTTTCATGTGGCTGTTGATCAATCTGGGCACGGCGATCCTGGCCTCCGTCGTCATCGGTCTTTTCGATGCCACGCTGGAACAAATGGTCGCCTTGGCGGTGCTGATGCCGATTGTCGCCTCCATGGGCGGCAATGCCGGCACCCAGACCCTGACCGTGGCGGTCCGGGCGCTGGCGATGAAGGAGCTGACGCCGACCAACGCGATCCGGGTGATCGGCAAGGAAGCCTTGGTCGGGGTGTTCAACGGCGTGCTGTTTGCCGGTTTGATCGGCGTTGTCGCCTGGTTGTGGTTCGGAAGTCTTGGGCTGGGGGTGGTGATCGGACTGGCGATGATCGTCAACATGTTCGTCGCCGGGCTGGCCGGGACCACCATTCCCTTGGCCCTGGACCGGATGGGGATCGATCCGGCGGTGGCGTCGAGCGTTTTCCTGACCACCATCACCGATGTCGTCGGGTTTTTCGTGTTCTTGGGGTTAGCGGCGCTGTTTTTGTTCTGAAACCCGGTTCTATGATTGCGTGGGGCGCGGCTTTACGTTTACGTCAACGTAAGTTAACCTACGATGATGACGGATACTTTTGGCATTGCCGAATTGGCCGGGGAATTCGACGTCACCACCCGGACCATTCGATTTTACGAAGACAAGGGATTGCTGTCGCCGGCCCGCAAGGGGCAGCGCCGGGTCTACACCTCTCGGGACCGGGTGCGGTTGCGATTGATCATGCGCGGCAAGCGGCTGGGATTTTCGTTGGAAGAGATCCGCGAAATGATCGACCTGTACGATGTCGACCCGACCGAGGTGGCGCAACTTCGGCACTTCATTGACAAAATTCATGAACGCAAGGCGATCCTGGAACGTCAACAGGTGGATATTGCCGAAACCTTGTCGGAAATAAACCGTATCGATGCCCAGTGTTCTTCATTGCTGTCGGAAAAACAGAAAAAAACCGCCTCTTAGGAGTACCAAATTGATGGCCGCACCGGATAAAACCGTTTTAAGGGTCGGGATCGGTGGCCTCGGCACGGTCGGTTTGCCGGTGGCGCGATGGCTGGACGGCAGCGGCAACGTCGCGCCGGAAGCGGGGATGGTTCTGGCGGCGGTGGCGTCGGGAAACCAGGAGCGCGCCCGTGAAAATGTTGCCGCCTTCAATACCCCCGTCCCGGTGGTCGATCTTGCAGAATTGGCGGACCGTTGTGACGTCATCGTCGAATGCGCGCCGCCCGACAAATTTCAGGAAATCGCCGAACCGGCGATCAAGGCCGGTCGCGTATTCATGCCCATCAGCGTCACCTCATTGCTGGATCGTATGGACCTGATCGAGGAGGCGCGGCTGACGGGGGCGCGCATTATTGTACCGACGGGGGCGCTGCTGGGTCTTGATGCGTTGCGGGCCGCCGCCCTGGGCACCATCCATTCCGTCACCATGATCACCCGCAAGCCGCCTAAGGGTTTGAAGAAGGCGCCCTTCGTCATCGAACAGGGGATTGATCTCGATGGCCTCAGCGAGCCGATGAAACTTTTTCAGGGCCCGGTTTCCGAGGCGGCAACCAAATTCCCGGCCAATGTCAATGTCGCCGTGGCCTTGGGCCTTGCCGGGATCGGCCCGGACAAGACTCAATATGAGGTTTGGGCCGACCCGGGGGTGACCCGCAATACCCACACCATCAAGGTCGATGCCGACACCGTGGCGTTCGAGATGACCATCGCCAATGTCCCGACCGGCGATAATCCGGCGACCGGAAAGCTGGTGCCGTTGAGCGTCATCGAAACGCTGCGCGGCTTGGTGACGCCCTTCAAGGTCGGCACCTGAGATGGCCAACTTCACCGCCAAGGATCCGAATTTCGAGGCCCGCGTACGAAAAAGCTTCGATGCCCAGGGCATCATGGGCCACCTGGGCGCCCGTTTGGTTTCCGTTTCCCCCGGCGCCTGTGAAATCGATCTTCCCTATTCGGACGCCGTATCCCAACAGCACGATTTTTTCCACGGCGGCGCCATCGGCACCATCGCCGACACCGCCGGTGGATATTCGGCCTTTACCCTGATGGATGCGGAAGACGGGATTTTGACCGTTGAGTACAAGCTTAACTTGATGGCGCCGGCGTCCGGGGAATTGCTTATCGCCCGCGGCCACGTGTTACGGCCGGGGCGCACCTTGACCGTCACCCGGGCCGATGTCTTTGTCGTTAAGGACGGGGTGGAGACCGTATGCGCGACCATGCAGCAAACTTTGATGCGCATTGTCGGCCGCGCCGATGTTTCGGGTTAATACCAAGGATCGGCCATGCAAAGTGGGCTTCCTTTCGTTCAGTTTCTCCTGACCATCGCCGGCGCCTTCCTTGCCGCCCTGGGCTTGGCCCTTTGGGCGATGGAGAGCGGACCGGATGAAGATTTGAAAAAGACCCGTCACCGTCTCGGTGAAAATTGGCGGATACTATCGCTAACCCCTTGGGGCGAAATCATCCCCTGCATCACCGGTTGGCTGGTGAAAAAAACCAATGACCTGATCCGGTCCTTTTTTCAGGAGGCGGATATGGGAATTGGTTTCGGCGGGGTGGTCTTTTTCGTCTTATTCGTCTTCATTCCCCTTGCCGCCGCCCTGAATGCGCTGATCGGGGGCTCTCCGTTTTTGTTTTGGTATTACCTGTCGTTGTTGGCGGTTTTGGCTTTTCTAAACGTATCCGGAGAAACCGGACGGTTGCGATTTCTAAATAGCCTGGCGGCGGTTTACTTAGGCGGCTCATTTTTTGTCGTCATCCCGGTCTATGTGCTGCAATCCTTTACCGAGGTGACCATCAATTATTTTTTCTCTCACAGCGTACTCAAAAGCCTGCTGGTCCTCGTGATCTGGTATGTGGCGGCGTATGGGGCCGGGTTGCTGATCGATACCTGGTTCCGGTCACGGGGCGTTGACCCCGCCGTTTCACTAACGGCGCGGTTTATTAATCAGTTTTTG
>DASCOC010000219.1:0-2129 GCA_036011805.1 Rhodospirillales bacterium | reverse complement strand
GAGTTTCGTGGTCAAACTCGTCTGGGAATGAGTTTTCTCGACCGGAACGATTTGCGGAGCGGCCATCATTCAGATGCCCACCAGGAACGTTCCTACGAAAAGCTGATATTTTATTATTGCCAGTCCTTGCTATCCCCCTTGAGCGACATCGAAACGCCACCTATTCGCGAAGTTTGGCATAGGGTCTGATCGTTTTGGATCGAAGCTATACAGGGCGTGAATAAGCCCCTAAGTACGTGAATCGCCCTCTAGTGGCCCGCGTCAGCCAAATCGTACCCCTATGATCGCTTTTCCCGTTTTCTCGGTAGGCTTGAGGGGAACCGTGGCGCCAGTGGCGCCGCGTAAGTCCCCGAAAGGGCGCGCAGGCCGATGCGGGGATATCGTCAAGCGTTCCCGACGCCCCTAGGGGACGGGAAAAGCTACCCTTTGCAATTTGATTGACGCGGGCCACTAGCCGTAAGCCAGTGTCATCGCCCAAAATTAAGCAAATCTGGCGTCCCCTGTGCCCGAGCATCGGAGGCATTACCCTGAACCCACAACCTCTCCCCCGTAATCCGATCCATCTATTTTAAGGCAATACAAGAGTCAGAAAGATTGGCAGCTGACTTCCGTAATGCCTAAGGGTTGTCGGATGCTTGCCGTGGCTGGGCGTCAGCAGCGAACTCGGTCGACGGAGGTCGAAAAAGCCTCAAGGGAGGAAATCGCGGGACGTTTACGCATTGCCAACCATTTGGCATGGGCAAAAGTGCCAACCATTTGGCATGGGCAAAAGTGCCAACCATTTGGCATGGGCAAAAGTGCCAACCATTTGGCATGGGCCAAATCGGCGGACTGGCATGAATGATCCGAAGGGGGTTTGAGGGTCGGCGGTGGTTTTTGGGCGTAATGATAACGGATTGATGGCGGCGGTTTGGGAGGTAGGCGCACCCAGGCGGAGGAAGCGGCATGACGGGCGCCCACTACGGCGAAGCCCTTGAGCGGCGGATTGATGCCGTTCGCGGCGATATTGCGGCATGGCTGGAATTTGCAGAGGAACTTGGCTGGAAGGTGTTCCTTGAACATCGCCCCGGCACAGACCGGGCCTTACCTCACCTTCAGAACGCCGGAAGGCGGAGGGCACCGGGATTCAAGTTGCGTCTTGAAGGCCCTATGGCCCAGATCGGAAGGGCGCAACCGGGGGCCAGACTCTCACATAAAAATAGACTGCTCAGATCAGACCGGCCAACCACAAGCCCATCATAACAAAATATAACACTACTGACCCGATGATGCCGACGTAAAAGACGATAACCAACTTCGCCAACCAGGGCCGAGCTGAGCTTTGCATGACTTCAGACATTTCGACCTCCGACAACCTTATGTGTTAATCAAAGAGGCGTAACTCTATATGGCAACCCAAAATTTCTTTTCAAGCAGGAGTCCCGGCGGCAACCTCTTCAACACCAACCGCGCTTCCGTGAAATAGCCGAAGCCGCCGTCAGCGAACCACTCCTGGCTCCGGCTGATCCAACTGTCAGGCGGGGCTTTTCTTTGCGATGGCCCACAGTGTACCGTCACGCCATGTTGGCTTGGCTTAAGTGGATCGGCACCGGCATGGGCATTGCCGGCGCCGTGTTTCCCGCCTTTGCTTTCGACGGTGGCGGGGCCAAAGAGATTGTCCTGGCGGCGTCGAATGCCGCCGCCTGCGAGGCGCCTCGAATTTCCGCAAAACTGACCCACCATGAGGAAGAGGTCAAATCCGACCTCGGAATAGCCATCACTTCTTCCCCCGGCAGCCCCACCACAAGGAGATTTGGATACTACATGCACATAAGCAAAATCGGCTTCACAACGGAATTCGAGGGGCAGCTTCCGTCCTTGTCCATAACACCAAAAGCCGTTTCTTCCTTCGATACGTCGAACCCGACATACTCAACCATGGCCGCTTTCCCTTTCATGTGGTCCTTTGGGGTGCTCCTATGAGCTGGTCCCACATTGTTGGACAGTTTGGCAGGTCGTGTCCGATAGTTGGTGGAAATTTGTTTTCGGCGTAGCTCCCGATCCCGATAGTCACTCAATCATGCGGCGAGGTCAAGCGGCTGCTCGACAGGGGCTTGGTCCAGCGTTTGCCAGCCATCGACCCGCCGCAT
>DASCOC010000218.1:0-13050 GCA_036011805.1 Rhodospirillales bacterium | reverse complement strand
CCGTCTTGGTGATGATCGCCCTGGCGATGCTGATCGAACGGATGATGCTGCGCCACCTGGTCAACCAGGAAGGCATTATCCTGTTCATGGCCACCATCGGGCTTAACTTCCTGCTTGAAGGCGTGGGGCAAATCGCCTGGGGCTCCAACGTCAAGGTCTTGAACGTCGGCATCCCGGATCAATCGTTCGAGATCTCCGGCATCCTGTTGAACCAGTTCGACCTGTTCGCCGCCGGGACTGCCGCCGTGCTGGTCACGACGCTGGTGGTGTTTTTCCAGAAAACCACCATCGGCCGGGCGCTCCGCGCCGTCGCCGACGACCATCAGGCGGCGCTCAGCGTCGGTATCCCGTTAAAGACCATCTGGGTCATCGTGTGGTCGGTTGCCGGCATCGTGGCGCTGGTCGCCGGCATCATGTGGGGGGCCAAGTCGGGGGTTCAATTCTCGCTGTCGCTGATCGCCCTGAAGGCATTGCCGGTGCTGATCCTGGGCGGTTTTACCTCGGTCCCGGGCGCCATCATCGGCGGCCTGATCATTGGCGTCGGCGAAAAGATCGCGGAAATCTACTGGGGCCCAGCCTTCGGCGGCGCTATCGAAGGCTGGTTTGCCTACATGCTGGCATTGGCGTTCCTGATGTTCAGGCCGCAAGGGCTGTTCGGCGAAAAGATTATCGAGAGGGTGTAGCGGCATGTTCTATAGAGAATCCGGACAGTTCAAAACCAGCTACCAGAAGGACCAGCAGGTCTTTCCCATCGCCCAGGACCGGGTCTTCATCTTCCTGCTGGTGGTGGTCGCTTATGCCGTGGTGCCCTTCATCGCCAACGAATACTGGCTGCAAGCCATCATTATCCCGTTTTTGATTTTCTCGCTGGCCGCCGTCGGCTTGAACCTGCTGACCGGTTACGCCGGTCAGGTCAGCCTAGGGACCGGCGCCTTCATGGCGGTCGGCGCCTACGCCACCTACAAGATCACCACGGCGTTTCCCGAAATCAACATCATCATCGTATTTTTGATGTCGGGCATGATCGCCGCCAGCGTCGGTGTCATGTTCGGGCTGCCGTCGCTCCGCATTAAGGGATTTTATCTGGCCGTCGCCACGCTGGCGGCGCAGTTCTTTATCCTGTGGCTGTTCAACAAAGTCGGCTGGTTTTACAACGACACCCCGTCCGGCACGATCACGGCGCCGCCCCGGACATTGTTCGGGATTTTGGTCACCGGCCCCCGGGCGACATCGGAGGCGCGCTATTTCGTCTCGCTGACGTTCCTGGTGGTGTTCACCATCGCCGCCAAGAACATCGTCCGCGGCCGTATCGGCCGGTCCTGGATGGCCATCCGGGACATGGACATCGCCGCCGAGATCATCGGCATCCAGCCCCTGCAGACGAAGCTCACGGCGTTCGCCATCAGCTCCTTTTACTGCGGCGTCGCCGGTGCGCTCAGCGTCTTCGCCTGGCTGGGCAGCGCCGAAACAGAGGCCTTCGACATCTTCCTTTCGTTCCAGATTTTGTTCATGATCATTATCGGCGGCTTAGGGTCGATCATGGGCTCGATCATGGGGGCCGCGTTCATCACCCTGGTGCCGATTTTCCTGACCAATATGCCGGCGATTATCGGCATTCCCATGGCCACCGATCTGTCCAAGCATATCGAGGAAATCGTGTTCGGCGGCTTGATCGTTTTCTTGCTGATCGTGGAACCGCACGGGTTCGCGCGATTATGGCAAATCGGCAAGGAAAAATTGAGACAATGGCCGTTCCCCTATTAACGGAAAAAATATGGGCCAAGCCCATTGGCCAGTGGTTTATCAACGTGTTAGAGTTTTTTTGAGCATTTTACGAGAAGCCGGTAACGGCCCGTATAACCCAAGGGAGATAAAACAATGAAATTCCGTACTCTATTTCTGGGCGCGTTGGTGGCTGCCGTCGGCATCACCGGCATTGCCGTATCAAAAGCGGCCTACGCCGCCGAACAGTTCATCCCGATGCTGGTTTACCGCACCGGTCCCTATGCGCCGTCCGGCATTCCCGTCGCTAACGGGTTTAGGGATTACTACACCCTGGTCAATAAGCGCGACGGCGGCATCAACGGCGTCACCATCACCTTCGAAGAGTGTGAGACCAAGTACAACACCAAGATCGGCGTCGAATGCTACGAAAAACTAAAAGGCAAAGGCCCGACCGGCGCCTCGCTGGTCAATCCGTATTCGACCGGCATCACCTATCAGCTGATCCCGAAATCAGATGTCGATGGTGTGCCGATCCTGTCCATGGGCTATGGCCGCACCTCGGCCGCCGATGGCCGCGTCTTCAAGTGGGTGTTCAACTTCCCGATGACGTATTGGAGCCAGGCGTCGGCCTTCGTCAAGTACGTGTCCCGGCAAGTTGGCGGATACGACAAGCTGCAGGGCAAGAAGATCGTCCACGTCTATCACAACTCGGCCTACGGCAAGGAAGCCAACCCGACGCTGGTGGCGCTGCAGAAAAGGTACGGTTACAAGTTGACGTTGCTGGCCGTCGACCATCCAGGTCAGGAACAGAAAGCCACCTGGCTTCAGGTTCGCCGGATCAAGCCCGACTTTATCTTCATGTCCGGCTGGGGCGTCATGAACTCGGTCGCCATCAAGGAAGCCGCCGCCATCAACTATCCGATGGACCATTTCATCGGCAACTGGTGGTCCGGCACCGACGCCGACGTGATTCCCGGTGGTAAGGGGTCCATTGGCTACAAGTCGACCACCTTCCACAGCGCCGGCACCGCCTTCAAGCTGCATGACGATATCGTCAAATACGTCTACGGCGGCGACAAGGCCAAGGCGCTTTCCAACAACATGGGCGAGGTGCTTTATAACCGCGGCATGGTCAACGCCATGTTCGGGGTCGAAGCCATCCGCACCGCCATGGGGAAATACGGCAACAAGTCGATGACCGGCGAACAGGTTCGCTGGGGGCTTGAAAACCTCAATGTCGACAACGCCCGTCTGAAGGCGCTCGGCATGGAAGGCTTTACCCGTGGCGTCAAGGTCAGTTGCGCCGATCACGAAACCGGCGGATCGCTGCGCATCCAGCAGTGGGACGGCACCAAGTGGAACTTCGTCAGCAAGTGGCTTTCGCCGATGCGCGATATCGTCCGTCCGATGATCGAAAAGGACGCGGCGATGTTCGCCAAGGAAAACAATATTACACCGCGAAGCTGCTAGAAAACGCTTTGGGTTAAGAAATATGACGCCACCTTCAGGACAGCAAGAAGCCGACATGGTGGCGCCTGCCCAATCCCTTCTCACCGTCAACAACATCGAGGTCATCTACGACCACGTGATCTTGGTGTTGAAGGGGGTGTCGCTTGAGGTTCCCGAGGGCGGCATCGTCGCCCTGTTGGGCGCCAACGGCGCCGGCAAGACGACGACGCTGAAGGCCATCTCCAATCTTCTCGGCGCCGAACGCGGCGAGGTTACCAAAGGCTCCATCGATTGCATGGGCGAGCGTGTCGACCGGCTCAGCCCCAACGAACTGGTGCGCCGGGGCGTCATCCAGGTGATGGAAGGCCGCCATTGTTTCGAACACCTGACGGTCGAGGAAAACCTGCTGACCGGCGCCTATACCCGCCGCGACGGTCGCCCCGCCATCGCCGACTCGCTTGAGAAGGTCTATCACTATTTCCCGCGCCTGAAAGAACGCCGCACCGCCCAGGCCGGTTATACGTCGGGCGGCGAACAACAGATGACCGCCATCGGGCGCGCCTTGATGGCCAATCCGAAGATGATCCTTTTGGATGAGCCGTCCATGGGCCTGGCGCCGCAACTGGTTCAGGAAATTTTCGACATCGTCAGCAACCTCAATAAAAAGGAAGCGGTGAGTTTTCTGTTGGCCGAACAGAATACCTCGGTGGCGCTCAAATATTCCGATTACGGCTATGTTCTCGAAAACGGCCGCGTCGTCATGGACGGCGACGCCAAAAGCCTCGGCGACAACGAAGACGTCAAGGAATTCTACTTAGGCCTCAGTTCCGGCGGACGGCGCAGTTTCCGTGACGTCAAACATTACCGCCGCCGCAAACGCTGGCTTTAAGTGAAAGCCCCCTGAACGGACAGACCGCCATGCTGGAGTCCGAATATTACGACGAACTGGAAACCCGCGACCCGGAAGAACGGGAAATCCAGCTGTTCGAGGGGCTCGGCCAACACCTGAAGACGGCCAAGGACGACTCGCCGTATTTCCAGGACCTGCTCAAAGACATTACGCCCGGCGACATCAAGACCCGCGCCGACTTAGTCCAACTGCCGATCACCCGGAAATCCGACCTCGGGGGCTTGCAAAAAGATACCCCGCCGCTGGCCGGGATGACCAATATCGCGCCTAATAATTTTCTCCGCCTCTATCAATCCCCCGGCCCGGCCTATGACCCGGAAGCCAAAGGCCGCGATTGGTGGCGGGTCGGCCGGGCGCTGCATGCCGCCGGCGTGCGTCCCGGCGACATCATCCACAACACCTTTTCCTATCACCTGACGCCGGCCGGAATGATGTTCGAAACCGCCGCCCATGCCATCGGCTGCACGGTGGTGCCCGCCGGCACCGGACAGACGGAGCAGCAGGTACAGGCCATCGCCCACCTCCGCCCCAGCGTCTATGCCGGCACGCCGTCGTTCCTTAAAGTCCTGCTGGACCGCGCCGCCGAAGAAGGCGCCGACGTCGGTTCCCTGACCAAGGCGGTGGTCGCCGCCGAGGCGCTGCCGGAGGCACTGCGCCAGGACTTCAACGGCCACGGCATTCAGTGCCTGCAAGCCTACGCCAGCGCCGACCTCGGCCTGATCGCCTACGAATCGAAAGCCATGGACGGGCTGATCATCGACGAAAGACTGATCGTCGAAATCGTCCGCCCCGGCAGCGGCGAGCAAGTCCCCGACGGCGATATCGGTGAGGTCATCGTCACCACGCTGAACCGCGAATACCCGTTGATCCGCTTCGCCACCGGCGACCTGTCGTCGGTGATGGAAGGGGCAAGCCCGTGCGGGCGCACCGCCATGCGCTTGACCGGCTGGAAAGGCCGCGCCGACCAATCGACCAAGGTCAAGGGCATGTTCGTGACCCCGACCCAGATCGCCGCCGTGCTCAAGCGGCATGCGGAAATCGGAAAGGCGCGGCTCGTCGTCGAACAACGCGGCGGCAAGGACACCATGACGCTGTTGTGCGAAGTCATCGTCGGAAATGGAGGCGGCGATGACCAACTGGCCACTGCCATCGCCGACACCCTGCAAAGCCTGTGCAACCTCAAGGGCGAGGTCGACCTCACCGAGCCCGGCAGCCTCGCCAACGACGGCCTCGTCATCGAGGACAAACGCGCCGTTGATTAAGCCGCCCTCATTTTTATTTTAATCGCCCATATTGTCGCCACATTTAGGGGGTGTAATGGCATCCATAGACTTCCTCGTCTATACACCAGGGATATCCCCCTTTCTCTGGTCCCCCTTATCGGCATTCCTGTATGCCGAGACCTGAAACGGTCGGACTTTCAAGTCCGGCCGTTTTATTTTTTGTTTATCAGCGCAAATGCGTCGTCGCGGATGAAGCCATCCGCTCGGGATTTGCTACTTCTGTTTCAGCTTGTCGGCGGCGGCGAGCTCGACGCAGGTGCAGAACACCTCCATGGCGCCGTGGATTTCGTCCACCGACGGCATCGTCGGCGCCAGACGGATGTTGCTATCATCAGGATCATTGCCAAAGGGGAACGTTGCTCCCGCCGAGGTCAGTTTCACACCGGCCGCACCGGCCAGGCGCACCACTTCGGCTGCGCAGCCATCGAGAACGTCGACGCTGATGAAATAGCCGCCTTCCGGCTTGGTCCAGGTGGCAATGCCCTTGCCGCCGAGACGGCGTTCCAGGATTTCATCAACGGCGGCGAATTTGGGCCCGATGATCGCCGCATGTTTGTCCATGTGGGCGGCGATGCCGTCCAGGTCGCCGAAAAAGCGGACATGGCGAAGCTGGTTGATCTTGTCCGGCCCGATGGTGGAGACAAACATTTTTCCCTTGGCGTCGTCGATGTTGGTTAATGAGCCCGCCATCATCGCCACCCCGGCCCCGGCCAGCGAAATCTTCGAGGTCGATCCGAACATCAGCACCCGGTCCGGGTTGCCGGCATCCTTGCACGCATGCAGCAGGTTCTTGACTGTCGCCGGGCCGCCGCCCAGGTGGTGCGCCGCATAGGCATTGTCCCAGATCACCCGGAAATCACCGGCCGCCACCGGCATCGATGCCAAGCGGTCAACGACGGCGTCTGAATAGGTGGCGCCGCTGGGGTTGGAATATTTCGGCACGCACCACATGCCCTTGACCGAGGCGTCGTCCTTGACCGCCGCCTCGACGGCGTCCATGTCGGGGCCGTCCTCAATCATGTCGATATTGATCATCTCCATGCCGAGCCGCTCGCAAATGGTGAAATGGCGGTCATAGCCCGGCACCGGACACAGAAACTTAACCGGCGCCCCGTCTTTGCCAAAATCTTTCCACGGCGCCTCGCCGCCGGGCATGCCGAACAGCACGGCGCCGGAAAGCGTGTCGTACATCATCGTCAGGCTGGCGCTGCCGCCGACGATGATTTCCTCGGGCGTGACCTCCATATATTCCGCGAACAGGCGCTTGGCCTCGGGGATGCCGTCGATAATGCCGTAATTGCGGTAATCGGTGCCGTCCTCGCCAAAGCAATCGTCCAGGGAAACCGTCTCCAACAGCCCTTCCGAGAGGTCCAGCTGTTCCGGGGCCGGCTTGCCGCGGGTCATGTCGATGGCCAGGTTGCGGCCGCGCAGGCGTTCATACTCTTGTTGGTATTCCGCGGCCAGGGCGTCCAGTTCGGCCGTGGTTTTTGATGCCAAGTCCATAGCTTGATCCCTCCCGTTAGGTGCGTTTTCTATATGAACGGGATGGCGCCGTTTGTAAACAACCGCCGCCGTTCTTCTTTTTTCGGCATAATTGATATACCTTTCGCCGACCCTGCTGACTGGACCACGCCTGGGAGTTCCTTTGCCTCATTTCACCGGCACCGATTTGGTTTGTTTTCGCGGCGAGCGGACCGTGTTCACCGGCCTCGACTTCGCCCTCGCTGCCGGCGGCGCCTTGGTGCTGCGCGGGCCAAACGGGTCTGGAAAATCCAGCCTGCTCAGGCTGATGGCGGGGTTAAGCCAACCCCTGGCCGGCACCATCAGCTGGGACCAGGAAGCCATTTCCGAGGATCCGGAAGTCCACAACCAACGCCATCACTACATCGGCCACGCCGACCCGGTGAAGCCGGTGTTGACGGTCACCGAAAACCTCAGATTCTGGACGTCCTTGCGCCTTTCGGGCGGCGTCGATGACGCCATCAAGGCGGCGTTGTCGCGGCTCGGCATCAGCCATTTGGCCGATGTGCCGGGGCGGTTCTTGTCGGCCGGACAAAAACGCCGGGTCAATCTGGCCCGCATCGTCGCCGCGCCGGCAACCTTGTGGCTGTTGGATGAACCGCACACGGCGCTGGACCAGGCCGCCATGAACAGTCTCGATGACGCCATCGCCGGGCACCGGGACGGCGGCGGCATGGTGGTGATGTCGTCGCATGCGCAGGCCGCGCCGGATGACGCCCAGACCGTCGATCTCGGCCGGTTCCAGGAGCGCCTATTCAAGGAACCGGAGGCATGAACGGATTCATCCAGATCGTCCGCCACGACCTGCATCTGGCATTGCGCCAGGGCATGGACAGCCTGATGGTGGTGGCCTTTTTCGTCATCGCCGTGGTGCTGTTCCCCTTCGGCGTCGGGCCGGAACCCAACATCCTGGCCCGGATTGCGCCGGGGGTGATCTGGGTGGCGGCATTGCTGTCGTCGATGCTGTCGCTGGAGCGGCTTTTCCAGACGGATTATGATGACGGCAGCCTGGAGTTACTGGCGCTGCAGCCGGTGGCCCTGGAAATCACGGTGATGGCCAAGGTCACCGTCCATTGGCTGACCACCGGCCTGCCGTTGATTGTCGCCGCGCCGTTGTTGGCGGTGTTGATGAACCTGCCCGACGAGGGCTTCGTGCCCCTGTTGATCGCGCTTACGCTCGGCACCCCGGCACTCAGCCTGATCGGCGCCATCGGGGCGGCGTTGATTTTAGGGTCACGGCGCGGCGGGATACTGCTTTCTCTGTTGGTGCTGCCGCTATATATTCCGGTGCTGATTTTCGGGGTCAGCGCCGTTGATGCCGTCATTGGCGGTTTTTCGGCGAAGCCGCAGCTTCTGATCCTGTCGGGATTATTGGTGGCGGCGCTGCCGTTGTGCCCCTGGGCCGGGGCGGCGGCCGTCCGCCAAGGCATAGAATAAGAATAATCGAAGGACGATACAGCACCAAATGTTTCACCGTTTCGCCAATCCTACCCGTTTTTTACGATTCGCCGCCGTCATTCAGCCCTGGATCGCCGGGATCACGTTGCTGTTGATCGGCGCCGGGTTGTACCTGGGCCTTTTCGACTCGCCCGCCGATTACCAACAGGGCGAAACCGTGCGCATCATGTACGTGCATGTGCCGTCCGCCTGGATGGCGCTGTTCTGTTATTCGGCGATGGCCGGGGCCTGCGGCGTGGCGTTGATCTGGAAGCACCCGCTCGCCGATCTGTCGGCCAAGGCGACGGCGCCGATCGGCGCCGGGTTCACGTTTTTGGCGCTGGTCACGGGCTCGTTGTGGGGCAAGCCGATGTGGGGCACCTGGTGGGTATGGGATGCGCGGCTGACGTCAATGCTGGTGCTGTTTTTCCTCTATCTCGGCTATATGGCGCTCAACAACGCCTTTGACGATCCCGCCCGCGGCGCCAAGTCGTCGTCGATCCTGGCCCTGGTCGGCTTCGTCAACGTGCCGATCATCAAGTTTTCCGTCGATTGGTGGAACACCCTTCATCAACCGGCCAGCGTCGTCAAAATGGGCGGACCGGCCATTCATGCCTCGATGTTGACTCCATTGTTGCTGATGGGGGTCGGGTTCACCACCTATTACCTGTGGGTGATGTTGATCCGCATACGATACGAAGTCACGGCCAACAAAATCCGCAACCTGCAACGGCGCCAAGCCGCATCGGGGGAAAGCCAGCCATGACCAGCCTTTCGGAATTTCTGGACATGGGCGGTTACGCCCATTTCATCTGGCCGTCCTACGCGGTGGTGGCGGTGGTGATGGTCGGACTATATGTCATCAGCCGGCGCGAACTGGGGGCCGCCCAACGCGACCTCGACGCGCTGGATGCGCCTGAGGAAGAGCGATGAAACGCAAGCACAAGCGCCTGACCTTCGTCGCCATCGCCCTGCTTCTGTTGGGCGCGGCGACGGCGTTGGTGCTGAGCGCGTTCGAGGACAGCATCGTATTTTTCCAAAGCCCCACCGATCTGGCGGAGAAAAAGGTCGCCGATGGAAAGCGCGTCCGTTTGGGCGGCCTGGTCGAGGAAGGCAGCGTCAAAAAAACCGGCGACGCCATCACCCTGTTCCGGGTCACCGACCTGAAAAACACCGTCACCGTCAGCTACAAGGGGCTGCTGCCGGACCTGTTCCGCGAAGGCCAGGGCGTCGTCGCCGAGGGCCGCCTGAAAGCCGGGGTCTTCAACGCCGATGAAGTGCTGGCCAAGCATGACGAGACCTATATGCCGCCCGAGGTCGCCGATGCGTTGAAAAAATCCGGCCAGTGGCAGGGCCAGGACAAAGAAACCAACAAAAAAAGCGAGAAGTTGTACTGATGACGGCGGAAATCGGCCATTTTGCCCTGATCCTGGCGTTGTTGATGGCGACCGTGCAGGCGACGTTGCCACTGATCGGCGCCCACAAGGGCTACGAGTCATGGATGGCGACGGCAAGACCTGCGGCGGTAACCCAATTCGGGCTGGTCGCCATTTCCTTCGGGTGTTTGACGCAGCTTTACCTGACCTCGGACTTTTCCGTCCTCAACGTGGTCCAGAACTCGCATACGGCGAAACCGTTGATCTTTAAAATCGCCGGCGTTTGGGCCAACCACGAAGGCTCATTGCTGTTGTGGGTGCTGATCCTGAGCCTTTTCGGTTCCGCCGTGGCGGTGTTCGGTTCCAACCTGCCGCCGAAGCTGCGCGCCCGGGTGCTGTCGGTTCAGGCGATGATCGCCGTCGGCTTCTATCTGTTCATGTTGCTGACATCGAACCCGTTCGAGCGCATTTTCCCCGCCCCCATCAACGGCCAGGACCTGAACCCGTTGTTGCAGGACCCGGGCCTCGCCATTCACCCGCCGATGCTGTACCTGGGCTACGTCGGCTTTTCCATGGCCTTTTCCTTCGCCATCGCCGCCTTGATCGAAGGCCGCGTCGACGCCGCCTGGGCACGTTGGGTGCGGCCGTGGACGCTGGCGGCGTGGTGTTTCCTGACCGGCGGCATCACGCTGGGATCATGGTGGGCGTATTACGAACTCGGCTGGGGCGGCTGGTGGTTCTGGGACCCGGTGGAAAATGCCTCGTTCATGCCGTGGCTGGCGGGAACGGCGCTGCTGCATTCGTCGACGGTGGTCGAAAAACGCGACACCCTGAAGGGCTGGACCATCCTCTTGGCCATCGTCGCCTTTTCGCTGAGCCTGTTGGGCACCTTCCTGGTGCGGTCCGGCGTATTGACGTCGGTGCACGCGTTCGCCACCGACCCGGCCCGCGGCGTCTTCATCCTGGCGCTATTGATCATCGTCATCGGCGGCTCGCTGGCGCTGTTCGCCTGGCGGGCGCCGGCCTTGGTCAGCACCGGCGTGTTTCAGCCCTTGTCCCGCGAAGGGGCGCTGTTGCTGAACAACCTGATTATGGCGACGGCGACCGCCGCGGTGTTGTTGGGCACGCTCTATCCGTTGTTGTTGGACGCCGTCGGCGGCGGCAAGGTTTCGGTGGGGGCGCCGTTTTTCAATGCCGTCTTTATCCCGTTGATGGTGCCGATGATCGCCGCCATGGCCGTCGGGCCGATGCTGTCATGGAAGCGGGCCGACCTGAAACCGGCGTTGATGCGGCTTAAGGTGGCGGCACTGGCGGCGGGCGCGATCATGATTGCCGCCTGGGCGCTGGTTACGGATGGGCCGGTGATGGGCGTCGTCGGCATCGGGCTGGCGGGCTGGCTGTTTGCCGGCACCTGTGTCGAGCTGGCGGATCGGCTGCGGTTGTTCAAGGCACCGCTGGCGGACAGTCTCAGCCGTCTCCGGCGGACGCCGAGGGCCGCCTGGGGCATGACCCTCGGGCATTTGGGCCTGGCCATCACCATCGCCGGGATGACCGGGGCCGGGGCCTGGCGGACGGAAAGCATCCAGGCGATGAAGCCCAGCGATACCGTCACCGTCGCCGGCTACACGTTCACCTTTGACGGCGCTTCGGGCGGCAAGGGCCCCAATTATTCGATCACCGAAGGCACCTTCCGCGTCTTCAAGGATGGCCAGCCGGTGGTCACGCTGAACCCGGAAAAACGCATCTACATGGTGTCCAAGCGTCCAACCACCGAAGCCGCCATCCACACCACCTTTTTCGGCGATCTTTACGCCGTCGTCGGCGATCAGGACCCCAGCGGCGCTTATGTGACCCGGCTTTATTTCAATCCCCTGGTCGCCTGGATGTGGGCTGGCGTCATCATCATGGTCACCGGCGGGTGCTTGAGCCTCACCGACCGCCGCCACCGCATCGGCGCGCCGGCCAAGCGCAGTGTCCAAAATGCGGCGGCCCAGGCGGCCGGAGCCTAATCCTCGTGCTTAACCGTCTAATCTATATCCTGCCGCTAGGGGTGTTTCTGGTCATGGCCGTCTATTTCGCCATCGGCCTGACCAAGGACCCGAAGATTTTGCCGTCGGCCCTTCTCCACAAGCCGATACCGGAATTTACCCTGCCGCCCATCGAAGGCGGCCCCGGCAACGGTTTTTCCAGCGCCGACCTCAGGGGCAAGGGTGTTTCGGTGGTCAACGTGTTCGCGTCCTGGTGCGTGCCGTGCCGGGTCGAACATCCGCAGATCACCCGGCTGGCGGCGTTGAAGGTGGCCACGGTGTACGGCCTCAGTTACAAGGACAAGCCGAAAAACGCGCTCAAGTGGCTGCGGGAATTGGGCGACCCCTATGCCGCCCACGGCGCCGACCTCAAGGGCCGCGTCGCCATCGACTTCGGCGTTTACGGCATTCCCGAAACCTTCATCATCGATAACGACGGCATCATCCGCTACAAGTACGTCGGCCCCATCACCTCAGCCCGGCTGGAAAAAGAAATCCTGCCGATCATCAAGAAGTTCAGCCAATGAGGATGGGCATCATCGCCCTAGCCCTGGCGCTGGGCCTGACCGGGATGACGACATCGTCCGTCTTATTTTTGTCCACCGCTCCCGCTTGGGCCGTCAACCCGGACGAGGTGCTATCTGATCCGGTGCTTGAGGCGCGCGCCCGGGAAATCTCCAAGGGACTGCGCTGCCTGGTCTGTCAAAACCAATCCATCGACGATTCCGACGCCGACCTGGCCAAGGACCTGCGTATCATCGTCCGCGAACGGCTCACCGCCGGCGACAGCGACGCCCAGGTGATTGATTTCGTGGTCTCGCGGTATGGCGATTACGTGCTGCTGAAGCCGCCGTTCAAATTGGCGACCCTGGTTCTGTGGCTGGGGCCGGCGGCCATCGCCGGGACCGGATTGATCGCGGTGGTGATGTTCTTCCGCCGGCGCCGCTCCGGCGCTGCCCAAACCGGGGCCGCCCAACAGCCGGCCGCCGTCACCACCACGACGACGCCCCTCAGCGATGAGGAAAATCGTCGGATCGAGGAAATTCTTAAGGACGGCACGCCATGACCCTGTTTTGGGCCATCGCCGCCCTGATGACCGTCGCCGCCCTGGCGATGGTGATCATCCCTTTGCTGCGGCAGCCGAAGCAATCCGCGCCGAGCCGGGCCGAATTCGACCTCACCGTCTACAAGGACCAGCTTGCCGAAATCAGCCGCGACCGGGAACGCGGATTGCTGGGCGACGCCGAGGCCGACGCCGCCACCGTCGAGATCAAGCGCCGCATGTTGAAAGCCGCCGATAGCGTCGACGAAGGCGGTGATGA
>DASCOC010000217.1:0-9040 GCA_036011805.1 Rhodospirillales bacterium | reverse complement strand
ATCAGGAATAAGGCGGCCGAAATAACGCCGTGGGCAAGCATCACAAAAATCGCGCCTTCGATGCCCTGAACCGTCAGCGTAAACGCGCCGATGGTAACGAACCCCATGTGCGCCACCGAGGAATAGGCTATCAGTTTTTTCATGTCCTCCTGGGCCAGGGCGACCAAGGAGGTATAGATCACGGCCATGATGGACAGCGTGTAGATCAAAGGCGTGAACATGACCGAGGCTTCGGGGAACATCGGCAACGAGAACCGCAGCAATCCATAGCCGCCGAATTTTAACAGCACCGCCGCCAGGATCACCGAGCCCGCCGTCGGCGCCTCAACGTGGGCGTCGGGAAGCCAGGTATGCACCGGCCACATCGGGATTTTGACCGCGAAGGAGGCGAAAAATGCCAGCCATAGCCAAGTCTGCAATTCGGACGGGAAACGGTGGACCATCAGGCCCTGGATGTCGGTGGTGCCGGCGTCGAAATACATCGCCATGATCGCCAGCAGCATCAGCACCGACCCGGCCAGGGTATAAAGGAAGAACTTGAATGATGCATATACCCGTCTCGGGCCGCCCCAGATACCGATGATCAGGAACATCGGGATCAGCACCGCCTCGAAGAAGACATAGAAGACCACCAGGTCCAAGGCGCAGAACATGCCGACCATGAAGGTTTCCAGCACCAGGAACGAGATCATGTATTCCTTGACCCGGTCGTCGATGCTTTCCCAGCTGGCGAGAATGCAGATCGGCGTCAACAATGTCGTCAACAAAACGAACAGCATGGAAATTCCGTCGATTCCCATCTTGTAGCCGATATTAAAGGCGGGCATCCAAGGAACGGTTTCGACGAATTGGAATTCGGCGGTGGTGGTGTCGAAGTGAAACCAGACAAACAGCGACAATACGAAGTTGACCAACGACGTCCACAACGCCACGTACCGTGCGTTACGCTTGACGATGTCGTCATCGCCACGAATGGCCAGAATGCAGACGGCACCGACCAGCGGCAGGAACGTCAACAACGAAAGGATGGGAAGCTGTGACATTGCCCTATCCTCCGTGCCCGAACAGATACCATGTCACCAGGACAACGACGCCAGTCAGCATGGCGAAGGCGTAGTGATACAGGTATCCGGATTGGATGGCGCCGGCGCGCTTGGCCAGTTGCTTGACGGCGGCGGATATGCCGTCCGGCCCGATGCCGTCGATCAACGCCCCGTCGCCGCCTTTCCAGAAACCGCGGCCCAGCATAAACGCCGGACGGACGAAGATCAGGTCATACAGTTCGTCGAAATACCATTTGTTGAGCAGGAACTGATAAAGCCCCTGCATGCGGGCGGCGATGGCGCCCGGCAAGGCCGGGAAACCCATATAAAGAACGTAGGCCAAGGCGATCCCGGTAACACCGACGACCAACGGCAGATACTTGACCCAAACCGGGACATGGTGCGCGGCTTCCAGGGCCGGGTGACTGGCCAGTACCAGGATCGAATCTCCCCAGAAAGCCCCGGCTTCAGATCCGACGAAGCTATTGAAGCCGATATAGCCCATGAACATGGCGCCCGCCGCCAGCACGAACAGCGGCAGGATCATCACTTTCGGACTTTCATGGACCTTTGCCAAAACCTTCGGGTCGGCCCTGGATTCGCCGTGGAAGGTCATGATGATCAATCGCCAGGAATAGAACGCGGTCAGGAACGCCGCCGCGATGCCTAACCAGAACGCATACCCGCCGGCCAGGGTATGGGCGGCGTAGGCGGCTTCCAGGATGGTGTCTTTGGAATAATAGCCCGCAAACGGGAAAATACCGGCCAAGGACAGCGACCCGATCCACATCAGCACCCAGGTCACCTTCACCTGTTTCCAAATGCCGCCCATTTTGCGCATGTCCTGTTCGTCGGACATGGCGTGAATGACCGAACCGGCGCCGAGGAACAACAGCGCCTTGAAGAACGCATGGGTGACGAGGTGGAAGACACCGGCAGAATACGCGGAAACGCCGGCGGCGAAGAACATGTAGCCAAGCTGCGAACAGGTCGAATAAGCGATCACCCGCTTGATGTCGTTTTGCACGCAAGCGACGGTGGCGGCGAAAATGGCGGTCGAGGCGCCGACCACGGTGACCAGCGTCAGGGCGGTATCGGAATATTCGAACAACGGCGACATCCGGCAGACCATGAAAACCCCGGCGGTGACCATGGTCGCGGCATGGATCAGGGCGGAAACAGGGGTCGGGCCTTCCATGGCGTCGGGCAGCCACGTGTGCAGGCCCAATTGCGCCGATTTGCCCATGGCGCCGATAAACAGCAATACCGCGCATATGGTGATGGCGTGGAATTCGGTGCCGAAGACAACCATCGTCGCATCGGCCTTGCCTGCGACGGCGGCGAAGATGGTGTCGTAATCAACCGACTGGAACAGCACGAAGATGGCGAAAATGCCGAGCGCGAAACCAAAATCGCCGATCCGGTTGACGACGAAGGCCTTGATGGCGGCGGCGTTTGCCGCCGGGCGGTCGTACCAGAACCCGATCAGCAGGTATGAGCACAGCCCCACCCCTTCCCAGCCGAAGAACAACTGCACCAGGTTGTCGGCGCTGACCAGCATCAGCATGAAGAAGGTGAACAGGCTCAGGTAGGACATAAAGCGCGGGATCGAATGATCGTGGTGCATGTAGCCGATGGAATAGACATGGATCACGGCGGCCACGGTGGTCACCATGAACAGCATCACCGACGACAGCGTATCCAGCTTGATCGCCCAGGATACCTCCATGGCGCCGGAATCGATCCAGGTGAACAGTTCGACCGTGCGCGGGTTGTTCCCCAACACCACATCCCAGAACACCACGCCGGCGGCGACGGCGGCCAGGATCATGGCGCCACAAGTCACCCATTGGGCGGCGATGTCGATCCGGTTGGGGGTCTTTGCCTCCGAAGACCGAATAAAGACCAGGAATCCGGCGCATAGCGCCCCGAACAACGGCAGGAAGACGGCGAATATTTCCATGATCCCTGCCCTAGCCCTTCATCATGTTGACGTCTTCGACGGCGATGGAGCCGCGATTACGGAAATAAACCACCAAGATGGCCAGCCCGATGGCGGCTTCGGCGGCGGCAACGGTCAGCACGAACATGGCGAAGACCTGGCCGACCATGTCGTTCAGTTCGGCGGAGAACGCGACCAGGTTGATGTTGACCGCCAACAGCATCAATTCCACCGACATCATGATGATGATGACGTTCTTGCGATTGAGGAAGATGCCCAGAATGCCCAGCGTGAACACAATCGCGGAAACGGTCATGTAATGGGAAAGCCCGATTTCAAACATCAGATGCCCTTCCCGGTTTCGACCTTGACGACTTCCACCGAGTCTTCGGGGCGGCGGTTCACTTGGTCGTGGATGCGTTGTTTACGGACACCCTCGCGCTTTCGGTGGGTCAACACGATGGCGCCGATCATGGCAACCAGCAGGATCAATCCCGCGGCCTGGAAAAGGTAGATGTAATGGGTGTAGAACAGCTCGCCCAGGGCCTGGGTGTTGCTAATTTTGTCTACGGGCGGCATCGGTTGCGCCACGGCGGTGCCCGCATCGGGGGCCAGGGCATGGCCGGCGACGATGACCACCAGCTCAATCAACAACACCAAGCCGATCATGGCGCCTGCCGGCAGGTATTGAAGGAAGCCCTGGCGCAGCTCAACGAAATTGATATCCAACATCATGACCACGAACAGGAACAACACCGCCACCGCGCCGACATAGACGACGACCAGGATCATGGCCAGGAACTCCGCCCCCATCAGCACGAACAGCCCGGCTGAGCTGAAGAACGCCAGGATCAGGAACAGCACCGAATGAACCGGATTGCGGGCGGATATCACCAGCACCGCCGAGACCACGGTGAAAAAGGCAAATACGTAAAATGTCAGCGCTTGGATCATCTTAAAATGGGTCTTTTCTCATTGCATAACCGGTCTTAACGATACGCCGCGTCGGCGCGAAGCCGTTCGGCGAGTTCGGTTTCCCAACGGTCGCCGTTGGCCAGTAATTTTTCCTTGTCGTACATGAGTTCCTCGGGGTTCTCGGTGGAATATTCATAGTTCGGGCCTTCGACGATGGCGTCCACGGGACAGGCTTCCTCGCACAGCCCGCAATAAATGCATTTGAGCATATCGAGGTCGTAGCGCGTGGTGCGCCTGGACCCGTCGGGACGGGGCTCGGCCTCGATGGTGATTGCCTGGGCCGGGCATATGGCTTCGCACAGCTTGCACGCGATGCATCGTTCCTCGCCGTTGGCATAGCGCCTGAGGGCATGTTCACCGCGAAACCGGGGCGACAACGGGCCCTTTTCGAACGGATAGTTGATGGTGATTTTCTTGCGGAACATATAGCGCAGCGTCAGCGCCATGCCGCTGACCAGTTCGGTCAGGAAAACGGTTTTTACGCTGCGTCTGATGAAACCCATGTTTTCCCTCCCCTCAGCCCGACACCGGCGCCAGATCGAATGCCACCAGGACGCCGCTGACGATAACCACCGCCGCCAGCGAGATCGGCAGAAACACTTTCCAGCCAAGCCGCATCAATTGGTCATAGCGATAGCGCGGGAATGTGGCGCGTACCCACAGGAAAACGAACAACACGGCGGCGATTTTAAAGGCGAACCACACCGGCCCCGGCACCCAGTTAAACGGCGCCATATCCATCGGCGGCAGCCATCCGCCCAGGAACAGGATCACCGTCATGCCGGCCATTAGGATCATGTTGGCGTATTCGCCAAGAAAAAACAGCGCGAACGGCATCGCCGAATATTCAACATTGTAGCCGGTCACCAGTTCGGCTTCGGCTTCGGGCAGGTCGAACGGATGACGGTTGGTTTCGGCCAGGGTCGAGATAAAGAAAATCACCGCCATCGGGAATAATGGCACGACGAACCAGATATCCCTTTGGGCGTTGACGATATCGGACAAATTCAGCGACCCCGCCACCAGCAGCACGGTGACGATGACGAACCCCATGGACACTTCGTAAGACACCATCTGGGCGGCCGAGCGCAACCCGCCGAGGAACGCATAGCGTGAATTGGACGCCCACCCGGCCATGATGATGCCGTAAACACCCAGCGACGATATCGCGAACAGGTACAGGATGCCGACGTTGATATCGGCCAACACCATGCCCTCATCGAAGGGGATCACCGCCCAGGCGACCAAGGCCAGGAAAAAGGTGATGGAAGGTGCTGCGATAAACACGCCACGGTTGGCGCCGGCGGGGATGATGGTTTCCTTCAGGAACAGCTTAACGCCGTCGGCGATCGGTTGCAGCAACCCAAACGGCCCGACCACGTTCGGCCCGCGCCGCAACTGCATGGCGCCGATGACTTTCCTCTCGGCGTAGGTCAGGTAGGCCACCGCCGTCAATATCGGGGCAACGATGAGGACGATCTTGATCACGATCCAGACCACCGGCCAAATATAATTATACCAAAACTCAACCATCGGTTCCGGTCTTGTCCTTATCTTCGCCCGGCAGCAAATCGCTGCATTGGGCCATGGTCACCGAAGCCCGGCTTATGGGGTCGGTCATATAAAAATTCTCAATCGGCGAGGTCAGCGCCGTTGTCCCGATTTCTCCGTCCCCGCCGAATGGTTTCCAGGCCGCGGGGGCGACCTCATCAACATTGATAAAGGCAGAATTCGTCTCGACCATACGGGCGCGCAGCATTCTGGCATCGTCAAATGCCAAGGGGCGGTCCAAAACCGCCGACAACGCCCGGATGATGGTCCAATCCTCCCGCGCGTCGCCGGGCGGAAACGCGGCTAGCCGTGTTCTTTGAATCCGGCCTTCGGTGTTGACGTAGGTGGCGTTCTTTTCCGTATAGGCGGCGCCGGGCAGGATCACATCGGCCCGGTGCGCGCCGGCATCGCCATGATGACCTTGATAGATGACGAAGGCTTCGCCTAAGCGCGCCATGTCGATTTCATCGGCGCCGAGTAGGTAAACAACGTCAATGGTTCCCTCCCCGGCCCCCTCCAGGATGGCTTCGGTATCGCGGCCTTTGGCTGCCGGCACGAAACCCAAATCCAATCCGCCGACGCGGGCCGCCGCCGTGTGTAATACGTTAAAGCCATTCCAGCCGATTTTTTCATTCACCATGCCGCAGGCTTCGGCGATTTTACGCGCCAGGCCGAGAATCTCGCCGCCGTCGGGCCGGGCCAAGGCCCCTTGGCCCAGAATCAGCATCGCTTTTTCGGCTCTTTTCAAGATCTTGGCGAATTCATGGCGGCCGCTGGCAATGGATTTCAGGGCATCAGCGTCGTCGCCCAAATGATCGTAATCGTAAGTAAGTTCGTCACCGGACCCGACCACGGCGATGGGGAAATTCCCCATAACAAAACGCTTACGCAGGCGGGAATTCAAAACCGGAGCTTCGAGCCTGGGGTTGGTGCCGATCAACAGGCAGGCGTCGGCATGTTCGATCCCGGCAATAGTGGAATTGAACAGGTAGCCGGCGCGGACGGCCGGGTCCAGCTTCGCCCCGTCTTGGCGGCAATCGATATGGGGTGAGCCGAGGGCCGACATCAGGTCCTTCAGGGCCATCATTGTTTCACAATCGGCCAAATCACCGGCAATGGCAGCGACTTTGGTGCCGTCAATGTCCTTGAGACGTTCGGCGACGGCGGCGAAGGCCTCGTCCCAGGTCGCCGGGGATAGTTTACCGTCACGCCGCAAATAGGGCTGATCCAACCGCTGACGCTTGAGCCCGTCACAGGCGAAGCGGGTTTTATCCGAAATCCATTCCTCGTTCACGTCCTCGTTAAGGCGCGGCAGGATGCGCATGACTTCGGCGCCACGCGTATCGACCCGGATGTTGGAGCCGACGGCGTCCAGCACGTCGATGGATTCCGTTTTCTTCAATTCCCAGGACCGGGTGGTGAAGGCATAAGGTTTCGACGTCAACGCGCCGACCGGGCACAGGTCGATCATGTTGCCGGACAGCTCCGACGTCAGCGCCTTTTCTACATAGGTGCCGACTTCCATGTGTTCGCCGCGCCCCGTTGCGCCCAATTCCTGGACGCCGGCAATTTCAGTGGCGAAGCGGATGCAGCGGGTACAGTGGATGCACCGGGTCATCACGGTTTCGATCAGTGGCCCGAGGTTCTTATCCTTCACGGCCCGCTTGTTATCGGAATAGCGGCTGCGGTCGTGGCCATAGCCCATGGCTTGATCCTGGAGGTCGCATTCGCCGCCCTGGTCGCAGATCGGGCAATCCAGGGGATGGTTGATAAGCAGGAATTCCATCACCCCTTTGCGCATTTTTCGCACTTCCGGCGTGTTGGTTTCGATCACCATGCCTTCACCGACCGGCATCGCGCACGACGCCACCGGCTTGGGAGCCCGTTCCATGTGGACCAGGCACATGCGGCAGTTGCCGGCGATGGAAAGCCGTTCGTGAAAACAAAAACGTGGAATTTCAATGCCCGCCTGTTCACACGCCTGGAGGACGGTGAGGCCGGGTTCGACTTCGATTTCAATGCCGTCAATGGTGAGTTTTGGCATCTTTGCTACTTTCCTAGGCGGCCGCGGTTTTGTCGGACGATTGATAATCGGCAATGCGTTGTTCAAGTTCAGGGCGGAAGTGGCGGATCAGACCCTGGATCGGCCACGCCGCCGCATCGCCGAGCGCACAAATGGTGTGGCCTTCGACTTGCCGGGTGACTTCTTCCAATAGGTCAATTTCCTCTACCGAGGTGTTGCCTTGAACCATGCGCTGCATCATGCGGGACATCCAGCCGGTTCCCTCGCGGCACGGCGTGCACTGCCCGCAACTTTCGTGCATGTAAAAGCTGGACAGGCGGGCGATGGCGGCAACGATGTCGGTGGACTTGTCCATGACGATCACCGCCCCGGTACCGAGGCCCGATTTGACGGCGCTGAGCGCATCGAAATCCATGGTCACGGTGTCGCAAATGTCTCTCGGCACCACCGGCACCGACGATCCGCCGGGGATGACCGCCAGCAGATTTTCCCAGCCGCCGCGTACGCCGCCAGCATGTTTTTCGATCAGATCTTTCAACGGCACGCCCATTTCCTCTTCGACCGTGCACGGATTGTTGACGTGGCCGGAAATGTTGAAAAGCTTGGTGCCGGTATTGTTGGGTTTGCCTAATCCCGCGAACCAAGCGGCGCCGCGCTTGAGGATGGCCGGCGCGACGGCAATGGATTCGACATTGTTAACCGTTGTCGGGCAGCCGTAGAGGCCGCAATTGGCCGGGAACGGCGGCTTCATCCGCGGTTGCCCCTTCTTGCCCTCCAGGCTTTCGATCAGCGCCGATTCCTCGCCGCAAATATAGGCGCCCATGCCGCGGTGGATATAAAAATCAAATCGGTATCCGGACTTGCACGCATCGTCACCGATCATACCGGCGGCGTAGGCCTCATCCACCGCCCGCTGCAAGGCTTCGGTTTCGCGGAAGAATTCACCGCGCACGTAGCAATAGGCGGTGTTGGCGCCCATGGCGAAGGAAGCCAGCAAGGCGCCCTCGATTAATTTATGCGGCTCATTGCGGAGAATTTCACGGTCCTTGCAGGTGCCGGGTTCGCCCTCATCGGCGTTGATGACCAGATAATGCGGTCGCTCAGATGCCTCCTTGGGCATGAACGACCATTTCATGCCGGTCCCAAAACCGGCGCCGCCGCGCCCACGTAATTCCGATTCCTTGATTTCCTCGATAATTTTTTCGCGCCCCTTGGCCATGATCGACTTGGTCCGCGACCAATCACCCCGTTTTTTAGCGGCCTTGAGGCTGGTGTCCTCAAGTCCATAGATATTGGTGAAAATGCGGTCCTTATCGTCGAGCATGGCTATTTTCCCGTCCCGTTCGGCAAATCTTTCAGGGTCGTCAGGCCGCCGGCCGGTTCAGACGTATGCCGACCGGATTGAGATCCGGGTTTCGGAGTTTGACCGGCTTTCAGTGCCTCGAGGATCGTCTGGGTGCTTTCGGTATCCAAATCTTCATAATAATCGTCGCCGATCTGCATCAT
>DASCOC010000216.1:0-5050 GCA_036011805.1 Rhodospirillales bacterium | reverse complement strand
CATGACCCAAACAAAGCCCTGGAAGCGACGACTCTGTCCCCGGCCTGAAGTTGGCTGGCCAAGGCCGCGAACACTGCCGCCATGCCGCTTGACGTGGAAATACATTTTTCCGCCCCTTCCAATTGCGCCAAGCGTTTTTCGAACATCGTGACGGTAGGATTGGCGTAGCGCGAGTACATATAACGCTCGATATCGCCCTTGAACGCCTTTTCCGCTTCGTCAGCCGTCCCGTAGACGTAACCGGAGGTCAGGAATAGACCTTCGCTGGTTTCTTCGAATGCCGAACGCTCCTGGCCACCCCGCACCAGCCGGGTTCTCTGGCGCCATTTCGCCGGATTTGATTTTTTGTCTCCCGTTTTGTCTATCATCGGGTCTCCCCCATCTATTTCCGTCTTTTGGCGTCCCGGCATAAAAAAAGCCCCAACCGCGCGGGCCAGGGCTTCCTCAAGCTCCGACCTTTTAGCGATTTTTTTAACGTGGGCGCAAGCCGGTCGACCAAATCACCACGTAACGGCGCCGAGTAAAGCGCGCATGGGCGCAAAAGGTCAAGTTTAAATTCGAAGCAGGCCGGAAAAGAAGATTCGGTTTTGATCGCTATTGCCTCTATTTCTTCCTATATACCTAGTTCGATGACGTTTACCGCGAACGGGCGTCCCGGCTGTCCGGCGCCGTTAAACCAAGGACAATATCATGACCGATCTTGCCGCCACAGATGACTTGTTTTTCACCCGCGCCGGGATGAACCGGAACCGCGTTGAAGGCATCGTCGATGATGCGTTGCAGGGCGCCGACGACGGTGAACTGTTTTTGGAATACCGGCAATCGGAAAGCGTTGTTTTTGACGACGGTCAGGTCAAAAGCGCTTCTTTCGACACCACTCAGGGATTCGGATTGCGCGCCATCTCCGGGGAAGCAACAGGGTATTCTCAGGCCTCCGAATTGAGCGAAGACGCCATTCGCCGGGCCGGTGAAACGGTGAAAACCATTCGCAGCGGCAAAGGTGATTTGCTTAGCCCCCCGCCCGGCACCAACCAGACCCTTTACGGCGACGACAATCCGCTTTCCCTGGTCGATTTTGAAACCAAAGTGAAACTAATGGCCGACATGGACGCCTATGCCCGGTCCAAGGATGAACGAGTCGCCCAGGTTACGGCGTCTCTGACCGGAAATTGGCAGGCGGTGGAAATTATCCGCGCCGGCGGCGAGCGGGCCGCCGATATCCGTCCCTTGGTGCGGCTTAATGTGTCGGTGGTGGTGGAAAAAGACGGTCGCATGGAAAAAGGTTCTCACGGTGTAGGCGGACGCGTGACCTATGACCGTTATCTCGAGCCCGGCAACTGGAAGGCGGCGGTGGATGAGGCGCTTCGCCAGGCCCTGGTGAACCTGGACTCCGTTGCGGCGCCGGCGGGTGAGGTGCCGGTGGTTCTTGGCCCCGGCTGGCCGGGCATACTTCTACATGAAGCCATCGGCCATGGGCTGGAGGGCGACTTTAACCGCAAGAAGACTTCCGCTTTCGCCGGCCTTTTGGGCGAACGGGTCGCCGCCCCCGGCGTTACCGTCATCGACGACGGCACCATGGATGACCGCCGAGGATCCTTGACCATTGATGACGAAGGCACACCGAGCCAACGCACGGTGTTGATCGAAGACGGCATCTTAAAAGGCTATATGCAGGACCGCATGAACGCGCGGCTGATGGGCAAAGCAAGCACCGGTAACGGGCGGCGGGAAAGCTATGCCCATGCGCCGATTCCGAGGATGACCAATACCTACATGCTGGCCGGCGAGCACGACCCCGAGGAAATTCTTAAATCCGTGGACAACGGCATTTATGCCGTCAATTTCGGTGGCGGCCAGGTCGATATCACATCGGGCAAGTTCGTGTTCACTTGCACCGAGGCCTATATGATCGAGGACGGTAAAAAGGCCGCCCCGGTCAAAGGCGCGACATTGATTGGTAACGGCCCGGACGTGTTAACCCGGGTCTCCATGATCGGCAACGACATGGCGCTGGACCCCGGCATCGGCACCTGTGGCAAAGACGGCCAGGGCGTGCCCGTCGGCGTCGGCCAACCGACGATCAAGATCGACAACCTGACCGTCGGCGGCACGGCGGTTTAACCGGTCCGCCGAACATATCTTTAGTAAGGATATTCCTGAAAAACCGGATCAATGGACCCTTCCCAGCGGCCCTCGTATGCCGCCAGCAATTCATCGGCCGGGGTAAAACCCAAATGGGCGGTTTGAAACATAGGCTTGAGGTAATGGGTTTCGTCCATGCCGAGGGTATCGAAGCGTTCCCGGTTTTGTAGTCCCTTGTGAGAGATTTGTAAGGCGTCCAGTGCCACTTCCTTCAGGGTTCTGTTTCTAAAGGGGGTGGTGAGCGCGTGGCGCGGCACTTCATTGCGCAAGGTCTGCAACTCATCAACGCTCCAGTCCTTGACCAGGTCCCAGGCGGCGGCGCGGGCTTCGGAATCGTAAAGCAATCCGACCCAAAAGGCCGGAAGCGCGCAAAGCCGGCTCCACGGCCCGCCATCGGTGCCCCGCATTTCCAGGAACTGCTTGAGGCGAACTTCGGGGAAGGCCGTGCTCATATGATCGATCCAATCGGACATCATTGGCTTTTCGCCGGGCAAGGCCGGTAATTTTCCATCCATGAAATCCCGGAACGATTGCCCGGCGGCATCAATATAGGTGCCGTCGCGGTATACGAAGTACATGGGCACATCGAGCAAATAATCCACATAGCGTTCGAACCCGAATCCGTCTTCGAAAACAAATGGCAGCATGCCGCTGCGATCAGGATCGGTATCCAACCAGATATGACTGCGATAAGACAGATAGCCGACGGGTTTTCCTTGCTTGAATGGGGAATTCGCCCACAACGCCGTCGCCACCGGCTGCAGGGCCAGCGAAATTCGATACATTTCAACCATCGCCGCTTCCGACTCAAAGTCCAAATTGACCTGAACGGTGCATGTGTTCTGCATCATCTCCAACCCCAGGCCGCCTTTTTTGGGCATGTATTTGCGCATGATCTTATAGCGGCCCTTCGGCATCCACGGCTGGTCCGCGCTGACCCATTTAGGGTGATAGCCCAACCCAATAAAACCGATTCCGAGCTCGCGGGCGATCGCTTTTACCTGTTGAAGATGGCCGGTGACTTCATCGCAGGTCTGATGAATGGTTTCCACCGCAGCGCCGGAAAGTTCGATCTGTCCGGCCGGCTCAAGGCTGATGAAACTGCCGCCCGATTTTGAAAGCGCGATGGGGTTGCCGTTTTCCAGAACCGGAACCCAATCATAACGGGTGAGGCCGTCCAGAAGGGCGCGAACCCCCGAGGGGCCTTCGTATTCAAGGGGGCTGAGGTCGGCCAGATGATAGGCAAACTTTTCGTGTTCGGTGCCGATGCGCCAGTTATTTTTAGATTTGCACCCGGCTTCCATGTATTCAACCAGGGAAGCCTTTCCGTTTACGGGTTCTTTTATTGCCTGCGTTTCATCAGCCATAGCGTTCTCTTTCAGTGGGTTTTCCTGCAAACAGGATCATTGAGCTTCACCGAGGATTGCCTGCCAGCAAGCCAGGGCGGACATCGCCGCCGTTTCAGCGCGGAGGATACGCCGCCCCAAGCCAACGCCGGTAACAAAATCCAGTTTTCGAAGGGCTTCAAGTTCACTGGCTTCAAATCCACCTTCCGGACCGCTGAGAAATCCACATTCAGGAGATATGCCGCCATCGCCGCCGCGCAAGTCTTCCAGCACCTGGGCAATGGGCTGGCCGGCACCGCTTTCATCCAGCACCAGAAGCCGCCTTGTCGCCGGCCACTCGTCTACAAGGCGTTGCAACGTCTCCGGCAAGTCGATTTCGGGGACGGTCAACCGCCCGCATTGTTCCGAGGCCTCGATGGCGCGGGCACGCATTCTGTCGGGATTGACCCGCGCCGAATTGGTGCGGGCGGTGAACACCGGGCAAAGACGCGACACCCCTAATTCCGTCGCCTTTTCGACGATGAAACCGGTTTGAGTCTTTTTCACCGGCGCGAAGGCCAGCCACGGCCCGGACTCCGCCTCCTGGGGACGGAGTGAATCCTTGATGGTCACTAAACAACTATTTTTTTTCAACTTTTCGATGGCCGCGGACCATTCGCCATCCCGCCCATTAAACAACCGCACCTCGTCACCGGCCCGCAATCGCATGACATGGCCCAGGTAATGGGCCTGGGCAGGATCAAGGACCACGGTGGATTTCGACTCGAGGGCGTCATCCACAAACAGGCGGGGGCTGGTATTTGAATTCATCATGACCGGAAAATTTTAAATTTCATGGATAGTATAATAAGGGGCCGGCGGTTTCGGGTATAGTTTCACCATGACGGAAACATCTGAACATACCGCTATCGATATTCCTTCCGAAAGCTGGATCGATAGGTTTGTCCCTGCGGCCATCAGACCTTATCTGCGGTTGGCCCGGGCGGACCGCCCCATTGGAACGTGGCTGTTGTTATTACCCTGTTGGTGGGGCGCGGCCCTTGCGACCCCGACATGGCCCGATGCCAAGATGTTCGTATTATTCGCCATCGGCGCCGTGATCATGCGGGGTGCGGGGTGCACAGTCAATGACCTGGCGGATAGGAAATTTGACGCCAGCGTCGCCCGCACCGCGACCCGACCGATTGCCAGCGGCCAGATCAGCGTCCTGAAAGCCTTCGTTTTCCTTGCTCTGCAGCTATTTTTTGGATTGAGCATTTTGTTGCAGTTCAACGCCTTTACCGTGGCGTTGGGGGTGAGTTCCTTGGTTTTGATCGTCCTTTATCCATTCATGAAACGGATCACCTATTGGCCGCAATTGTTTCTGGGCTTCACCTTTAATTGGGGGGCTTTATTGGGCTGGGCGGCAGTGAAAGGGGAACTGGCGGCCCCGGCCCTTGTGCTTTACGCGGCCGGAATTTTTTGGACGCTCGGCTATGACACAATCTATGCCCATCAGGACAAGGAAGACGATATTTTAATCGGCGTGAAATCAACGGCGTTGAAATTCGGCGCCCAGACCA
>DASCOC010000215.1:0-10717 GCA_036011805.1 Rhodospirillales bacterium | reverse complement strand
CGGCGGATGCGGAAAGTCACCGCCAACACCCAGGAAGAAATGGGTCTGTTCACTACCTTGTTGGAACAGACATTCCAGGGTATCCGCGTGGTTAAGGCCTACGGGATGGAGGGCTATGAGAAAAGCCGGATCGCCGATGTGGTCGAGCGAGTCTTCGGTCTCAGTATCAAATCGGCCCGGACCCGGGCAATGTCCAGCCCGATTATGGAAACCCTCGGCGGCGTCGCGGTTTGTATCGTCATCATCTACGGCGGTTATCGTGTGATCGATGGCGCCACCACATCGGGCGCCTTTTTCTCTTTCATCATGGCGTTGTTGTTGGCCTATGAGCCGATGAAGCGGTTGGCCAATCTTAACGCCAGCCTTCAGGAGGGATTAGCTGGGGCGCAGCGCTTGTTCCAGCTACTGGATACGGAACCGGGTATCCTGGAAAAACCCGACGCCGCCGATTTGCCGGCGGTCAAAGGCAATATCCAACTGGAAGATGTCGGCTTTTCTTATCAACCCGGGAATCAGGCCTTGAAGGGGGTGTCTCTGGAAGTGGCGGCGGGCAAGCGGGTCGCGTTGATCGGCTCGTCCGGGGCCGGTAAGTCGACTATTCTCAACCTGATTCCCCGTTTTTACGACGTTGATACAGGCCGCGTTAGCATTGACGGCAATGATGTTCGCGACGTCACCTTTGCCTCTCTTTACGCAAACGTCGCCCTGGTTAGCCAGGAAATTACTCTTTTCGATGACACGGTGCGCGCCAACATTGCCTATGGCCGGGCCGGGGCCAGCGACGACGACATTGTCGAAGCCGCCAAGAATGCCGCCGCCCACGACTTTATTAAAGGATTGCCCGAGGGCTATGACACCATGGTCGGCGAACAAGGCATAAAATTGTCGGGCGGTCAGCGCCAGCGTCTCGCCATCGCCAGGGCGATGTTGAAGAATGCACCTGTTCTTCTGCTTGATGAGGCAACCTCGGCTTTGGATACGGAATCCGAACGTCAGGTCCAGGCGGCTCTGGATAAACTGATGGCTGGCCGGACGACCTTGGTAATTGCGCACCGTTTATCCACCGTCACCGGCGCCGATCTTATATATGTCATCGATGAAGGCCGCGTCATCGAACGGGGAACCCATAACGAACTGATGGCTCAGGGCGGCGCTTATAAGCGGCTTTATGACTTACAATTCGCCGAAGACGCGCAGGCTACTGATTCCGTCCAAGCGGCGGAAGCCTGAAAACAAGGCAGGGGGCTCTAATAGCGTGAGGCCACTGAAGCGAGTCCTTCAATCGGAATCCGTGCGCCGGATTTTCTGCTGGTTGGCATCACTGTACATCCGTTTGGTCCACCATTCGGGGCGGTGGCAGGTTGTCGGTGGTGATGTCCCGAAACGGTTCTGGGATGAGGGCAAGCCATTCATTCTCGGCTTTTGGCACGGCAGGTTGTTGATGATGCCCTATTGTTGGGACCATGGAAAAACCATTTACATGCTGATTTCTCAACATCGTGATGGCCAACTCATTGCTCGTACCGTTGGTCATTTCGGGATCAGGACGGCGGCGGGATCATCCACCCGTGGCGGCGCTCAGGCGTTGCGCACTATGGTCAAGGCATTAAATAACGGTGATTACGTCGGGGTGACGCCGGATGGGCCGCGCGGCCCCCGGATGCGAGCCAGCGAGGGGATTACCAGCGTCGCCCGGCTCTCAGGCGTTCCGATCATTCCCGCGGCCTTCGGAAGCGCGCGTGGACGTGTCCTTTCGAGTTGGGATCGGTTTCTCGTCGCCTGGCCTTTCGGGCGCGGCGTTATCGTCTGGGGAGATCCCATTTATGTTGACCGAGACGCCTCTCCGGAATTGGAAGAAACCGCCCGGCGCCAGGTCGAAGACGGCCTCAATGCCGTCACCGCCGAGGCCGACCGTCTCACCGGACGGACGCCGGTTGATCCGGCCCCAGAAACATCGGGGGAAAGAAATTCGATATGATGCTTTCCCTTTACCGTTTGATTTCCGCCGCAGGCGTGCCGGTGATCCGGCTTTATCTTGTGCTTCGGAAGGCCAGGGGCAAGGAAGACCCGGCCCGTTTTCATGAGCGTCTGGGCCACCCCGGCAAGGCGCGGCCGCAAGGTCCGTTGGTTTGGGCCCATGCCGCCAGTGTCGGCGAGTCCCTCTCCCTTCTGCCGTTGGTGGAACGGTTGGTTAAGGATCGGCCCGGTCTCAATGTATTGGTAACCACCGGCACCCTCACTTCTTCCCGTCTGATGACGGAACGGTTACCCGACGGCGCTATTCATCAATATGTTCCGGTCGACCGGGTTTCTTACGTCAGGCGCTTTCTCGACCACTGGCGCCCGGGCTTGGCATTGTGGGTGGAATCGGAATTCTGGCCGAACCTGATTATTGAAACGGCGGGCCGGAACATTCCCATGATCCTGATCAATGGCCGGATATCGCCGCAGTCATTTATGGGCTGGCAACGCTTCGGTGGGCTGATCAAAAAAATGTTGTCTTGTTTCGACCTTTGTTTGGCCCAAGCCGAAGCCGATGCCGAGCGCCTTCGCCGGTTGGGTGCCGTCTCGGCGAAATGCGTCGGCAACCTGAAATTCGCGGCCCCGCCGCTTCCCGCTGACGCCGAAGAGCTTTCCAAAATGCAAGATGCCGTCGGCGACCGGCCCCGATGGTTGGCGGCAAGCACCCACCCCGGTGAAGAGATCATCGTTGCAAGGGTACATCAACAGTTGGCAAAGACTCGTTCCGGATTGCTGACGGTGATCGTGCCACGCCATCCGGACCGTGGCGCCGAAATCGCTGCCATGCTTCAAGAGCAAAAGCTGGCCGTGTCCAGGCGTTCGGACGGAGAGGCCATCGGACCTCAGACGGAAATTTACCTGGCCGATACAGTTGGCGAAATGGGATTGTTTTTCCGTTTGGCGGGGGTCGCGTTCATGGGAAAATCCCTGGTGCTACTTGGCGGACAGAACCCGTTGGAGGCGGCAAGGCTCGACTGTGCCATCGTCCACGGGCCGCACATGATGAATTTCGAGGATATGACCAAAAATTTAAAAAAGGCTGCGGCGGCGGTCGAGGTGGCTGACGAGGGGGCCTTGGAAACCGTGATCGGGCGTTTGCTTGATGACGGTGTCGAACGCAGTCGAATGATTGCCGCCGCAGGGGATTGGGCCGCTGCCGAAGCCGGGGTGCTGGACGCCGTTGTCGGCGAGTTGACGCCTTTTCTCATCACTCTATCCGAGGAGGACGCCCCCCGTGCGCGCGCCTGACTTTTGGAAAAAAGATGATAGAACGCTGAGCCGGGGGCTGATGCCGTTGGCGTGGTGCTATGGTCTTGGGGGCCGTCTGCGGCGGTCTCTTGCCCGGACTGTTAAGGCCGACGTTCCCGTGCTTTGCGTCGGAAATTTTGTTGCCGGCGGTGCGGGAAAGACCCCCGTGGCCTTGAGCCTGGGTAAGCGACTGATCGGGCGCGGGCGCAAGGTCCATTTTCTGAGCAGGGGGTATGGCGGCCGGGTGGCGGGGCCGTTCAGGGTCGATCCCGAAGCCCATAATGCGGCTGAAGTCGGTGACGAGCCTCTGCTGCTGGCTGCCCTCGCGCCGACCTGGATATCCCGCAACCGCGCCGCCGGGGTTCGCGCCGCCGCCGAAGGCGCTGACGTCATCATCATGGATGATGGCTTCCAAAATCCTTCCGTGGAGAAAGACATTTCCCTGCTGGTGGTCGATGGACGCTACGGCTTCGGCAATGGACGGGTGATCCCAGCAGGGCCTTTGCGGGAGACCATTGCTTCGGCGGTCGAACGCGCCAACGCCCTGATTGTGATTGGCCCGGACAAGGCCCATGCCATGAGTCATCCCGCCCTTTGGAAGACGCCGCTTCCTGTCCTCAAGGCATCAGTCAAACCCGGCCCGGAGGCGGAGGAACTGGCCGACCAGCCCGTCGTCGCTTTTGCCGGCATCGGCAATCCGGAAAAGTTTTTTCAGACGTTGCATGAGATCGGCTGCAAGGTTAAGGCCACCCATGCTTACGCCGATCACCACCCTTATACTGATGATGAGATTGAACGCCTCAAGGAGGAGGCCGAAAAATGGGGCGCCCAATTGGTAACGACGGAAAAGGATGCCATGCGCCTTTCGAAGGAGACCCTGGCGGGGGTATTGGTTTTGACCATATCTCTGGAATGGGGGAACGAAAAATCCTTGGATGATCTTTTGCTGCCGTTCTTGGGGGGCTGATTCTAGCCATGCTTGCAATACCGAAACCCGTTAATCGGTACCTCTTCCATCCCATTCAGGCGCTGGCGGCGGTTGTTGTCTATAGCCTGTTCCGGGTTTTGCCCATCGATGTGGCCTCGGCCCTGGGCGGCTGGTTCGGTCGCGCCATTGGCCCTCATTTGAGCCTTTCTTCCCGGGCAACCAAGAACCTGAGCGCGGCCTTTCCGGAAAAAAGTCCCGCCGAGATCGCTGTGATCGTTCGTGGCATGTGGGACAACCTGGGCCGGGTGGCTGCGGAATACCCCCATTTGAGCGAAATCAACGTTTATGACCCGGATGGAAGGGTAGAAACCATTGGCGGCGAAAACGTCGACCTGCTTAGAGAAGACGGTAATGCCGGGGTTTTCTTTTCCGCACATCTCGGCAATTGGGAGATCGTCTCCCTGGGTGCTACCCAACGTGGCTTGCCCTTGGATAGGGTTTACCGGGAAGCCAACAACCGGCTGGTGGAATGGCTATACCAGCACGGCCGCGCCGCCGTCGAAGGGGCGTTAATTCCGAAAGGCCCTGCCGGCGCCCGGTTGCTGTTGAAATCAATCAAGGGCGGCAATCATCTCGGTATGCTGGTGGACCAAAAGATGAATGACGGTATCCCGGTGGCGTTTTTCGGCCGCGATGTGATGACGGCGCCGGCGCTGGCGGAATTGGCCCTTCGTTACGATTGCCCCGTGGTTCCAGCCAGGGTCACACGTCTGAAAGGCGCGCGTTTCAGGTTGACGATATTTCCACCGCTGGAACTGGTTCGGACTGGCGACCGTCAGGCCGATGTCGCCGCCAATATGACTCAGGTCAATGCCGTCATTGAACAATGGGTTCGCGATACCCCCGAACAATGGTTGTGGCTGCACAACCGATGGCCTGAATAATTGAACAGATCAAAAAAAGAAACGACTGGGAAACCCAGCCGTCTCAGTCGATAGAAAAATTTCGTTCCGAATAAAAACGCGGATCGCTTAGCCTTATCAGCGGGGCCTCAGTCGGCGGGTTTCGTGCTTTGCGGCCCGTCGGACTCGGCGACACTTTGGTCATGAGTTTCGTTTTCAACGGAAAGAGTCTTGTATCCATCGCAACCCATGCCGGCGCTCACTGGCCCAGCGAAGCTAACCGCAAACAAGGCGGCTACGAAGGAAAGGGCTATTAACGTACGCATCAAACTGTCTCCCGCTTGAGAAAGAAATGCCATAGGGAGACGATAGGGTATTTCGCGGCGAATTTCAACAAAACCCTTCAGTTTCCCTTATTTGGGGCACCGGAATCGTTCATCGACCCGGCCAGAAGCGCCGGGTCCAGGTGGGTGCCGAACAGGGTGACTCCCCAGTGTAAATGCGGACCAGTGACGCGCCCGGTCTTGCCAACGATACCGATGGGCTTCCCCTGAGTGACCCGCTGGCCGTCGGCGACCAGGATATCGTCCATGTGAACATAGACCGACGAAAGCCCATGGCCGTGGTCGATTATCACGGTTTTGCCGGTGTAGAACATATCCGGATGCACCAGCGCGATGACGCCGTCGGCGGCCGCGGTGACGGTTGATCCCCGGGGGGCGGCGACATCGATGCCGTTATGGGGGCGCTTCGGTTTGCCGTTGAGGATGCGTTGACTTCCGTACACGCCCGATATGGGGCCTGTCGCCGGCCATTGGAAGCCGGAAGCAAACCAAGTCTGGGCGGTATCCTTTTTGCGCACGGCGGCGATTTTGGCGTTGTCGTCACGGATGCGCGCCAGGTCTTCGGGCTTTCGGGGCGTGACTTGGCGTTCCGGCAGTCCGTCGATCCGCTGCACTTGATATTCCCGGCCCTTGATGCTCAGGATTTTCTCGATCCGGGTGCCGTCGGGATGATCGAGGCGAAGGCGGACGGCCTTTTTGGCGTCGCGCCCGAACCCCATCAGGAAGGTGCCCTCGCTGGAAACCCGCACGGGCCGGCCATCGATGCTGACTTTGGCACCGGGGTCGGTCTTGGCGATCACCAGTCCGCCCTGGGTCAGCGGACCGTCGAAGGAAAGGCTTCCGGCGGCGGCGTTTCCCACCAGCAGGAAGATGCTGAGAAAAATCCCCGCCCCGGCCGACCGCCCCGCTGTCAAAGTAGTGATCCTTGCGGATCATCGCCCGGGTCAGGCTTCCGTTTGGCGGGCGGCTTCTTTTTTCGCCGCCGGCTTCCGCCCCCGACTGTATCTACCGTATCGACGGTGGCCTCGGCCCTGCCATCGTGGAAGCGCATGGTGACATCCGACCCGGGCGAAAGTTTTTTCACCGAGACCACCGGCTTATCGTCACGATCGGCGACCAGCACGAAACCGCGTTCCAGCACCCGTTGGTAGGAGTAGCTTTCCATCAGCGCCGATGCCTGCCTCAAAGCTTGGCGGTGTTCGCCGAGGATGCTTTTCCCTACCGCCTTTAGCGCCCGGACTTCCCGTCTCAGTTGGCTTTTGGCGTGCTCCAACCGTTGTTGGGGTTTGGGAATGGCCGCCGCCAATCCCGCCAGTTCGGCGTGGCGGCTTTTCATGCCGCCTCTAACGGCATTGCCCAACCGTTCGGTCCAGTCGTCCAGTCGCTGGATGAAGTCTTCGACCAGACGACCGAGGTCGGGCAGTCCCCTGGCAATGCCGTCGAGCCGCCCGCGCCCGTCCATCACAACCCTGTTGACGGCGCCGATCAGGCGGGCGCCGCCGTCTTCCACCTGGGCGACAAGGTCGGCCCGGACCGGCACCGCCATTTCAGCCGCCGCGCTCGGCGTCGGCGCCCGTTGGTCGGCGGCAAAATCGATCAGGGTGGTATCGGTTTCATGACCGACCGCCGAGATCAGCGGGATGGTGCTGGCGTGGGCGGCGCGGACCACGGATTCTTCGTTGAACGCCATCAGGTCCTCGAGACTGCCGCCGCCGCGCGCCACGATCAGCACATCGGGTCGGGGCACCTTGGATTTCTTCCCCAGGGCGTTGAACCCTTTGATGGCGGCGGTGATTTCAGCGGCCGCGGTGTTGCCCTGCACCGTCACCGGCCATAACACCACATGCCTCGGGAAGCGGTCGTCCAGACGATGCAGGATGTCGCGAAACACGGCGCCGGTTTCCGAGGTCACCACGCCGATGACATTGGGGATAAACGGCAGTTCTTTTTTGGTCTCAATGTCGAACAGGCCTTTCGCCGCCAACTTCTTGCGGCGTTCCTCCAACAGCTTCAACAGGGCGCCTTCGCCCGCGACTTGAATGGAGTCGACGACGATTTGGTAGTTGGACCGGGCCGGATAGGTCGTCAGCCGTCCCGTCGCCACCACCTCCATGCCGTCTTCGGGACTGACGCCCAGCCGTTCGGCGGTGCCGCGCCAACAGACTCCGTCCAGCACCGCCTTGTCGTCCTTGAGTTTGAAATACAGGTGACCGGAGGCGGCCCGCTTGAAGCCGGAAATTTCGCCCTGAACCCGCACCCGGCCGAATTCTTCCTCGATGGTGCGTTTCATCAGCGCCGAAATTTCGGTCACCGTCAGGATTGCCGGTCCTTGATCCCCATCAAGGCCAAAACCGGTGTCTTCATCAATGCTAGACGGAGGCTTAATCATGATTACAGTATGTATGATAGAAGTGGGTTCTGAAACCAGGCAGCCGTAATAAAAGGCGGGAGACAGGCGACATGAAGGTTTTGGTGATCGGTTCGGGAGGCCGCGAGCATTCGCTGTGTTGGGCAATTGCCAAATCGCCCAAATGCGATGAGTTGTTCTGCGCGCCGGGTAACGCCGGCATCGATGAGGTCGCCATCACCATGCCCATCCAAGTCGACGATCTTGACGGGATCATGGACTTCGTCGCCGCCAACGCCATTGATTTTGTCGTCGTCGGACCGGAAGGGCCGCTGGTGGCGGGCCTTGTCGACCGGTTGGAAGCGGCTGGCGTCAAGGCCTTCGGGCCATCGGCCAGGGCGGCGGAATATGAAGGGTCCAAGGGCCTGACCAAGGACCTATGCGCCAAATATCTGATTCCCACCGCCGAATACGCCCGCTTTGACGAACCCGATTCGGCCAAGGAATACATCCGCGTCAAAGGCGCCCCCATCGTCATCAAGGCCGACGGCCTGGCGGCGGGCAAGGGGGTGATCCTGTGCCGCAACGAGAACGAGGCCTATGCCGCCATCGACCACATCATGACCGAAGCCGCTTTCGGCGATGCCGGCGCCGAAGTCGTGATCGAGGAAATGATGGTCGGCGAGGAGGCCAGCTTCTTCGCCCTGGTCGACGGCAAAACGGCGCTGCCGTTGGTCGCCGCCCAGGACCATAAGGCCGTCTTTGACGGCGATGAAGGTCCCAACACCGGCGGCATGGGGGCCTATTCGCCGGCCGCCGTTATCACCGAGGAAATGTCGGTCCGGATCATGGATGAAATCATCAACCCGACCATTCGCGGCGCCGCGGCGGACGGCCGCCCCTACAAGGGAGTGCTGTACGCCGGCCTGATGTTTACCGAAAAAGGCCCGCAATTGATCGAATACAACGTCCGTTTCGGCGACCCGGAATGCCAGCCGATGATGATGCGGCTCAAGTCCGACGCGCTGGAAATGCTTCTCGCCTGTGCCGAAGGCCGGTTGGATAAGATCAAGCTGGAGTGGCACGATGACGCCGCCTTGACCGTGGTCATGGCGACCGAGGGCTACCCCGGCGCCTACGGGAAAGGCTCCGAGATCAAGGGCCTTGAGGCCGCCGGTAAGCTCAGGGACGTGGTCGTCTTTCACGCCGGCACCACCGAAGACGGCGGCCGTATCCTCGCCAACGGCGGCCGGGTGCTGAATGTCACGGCGCTTGGCAAGACGGTCAAGGCGGCGCAAAAACGCGCCTATCAGGCGGTCGACCTGATCGACTGGCCGGAAGGGTTCTGCCGCACCGACATCGGCTGGCGGGCGGTCTAGCACCGGCGTTATTTGGGCGGCGTCAGACGCCTTGGTTTTTTCTCATCGCCGCCTATATATTTCACAGGGTACTAAAAACACCGACAGCGGAGGTTTCGCCATGGAGGATCAAACACGAACGGAGCTGGAGGCTGCCGCCTTTCGCGGCCTGGTCGCGCATCTGCAAAAACGCACCGACGTACAAAACATCGACATCATGAACCTGGCCGGTTTCTGCCGGAACTGCCTGTCGAAATGGTACCGGGCGGCGGCCGAGGAAAAGGGTCTTGAGATGACCTACGATGAGGCCCGCGAGATCGTCTACGGCATGCCCTATGACGATTGGAAGGGCCAGCACCAGGCGCCGGCGTCCGACGAACAAAAACGCCAGTTCGAAGAAACCAAGCCGCTCCACGCCGACATCAGCGGCCACAACAAATAATCCGGCCCTGCGTCCAATCATGGCCAACCTGACCAACGACGGGATGATCAGGCCCGAATTGTGGCCCAATTCCGGCTTCAAGCTGCTTGAGCGGGACGATGCCGGCCGGCTTGTCGTCACCAAGGGTTTTCTCGCCGCCTACCTGGGCCGCCCCGAACTGGCGCCGGTACAAGAATCCTGTGACGCCGAACGTGCGCTGCACGAAAGTTTGTTGGCCGACCCCGCCCGCGCCGTCGGCGCCGACGAATTGGCGGTGCTCGCCGATGCGGACGCCCGGGAAAACTACGGCGTCCTGCTCGGTTTCCGCGACCGGTTATTGGCCGCCGGCACGGTGGAGGCCTGTTACCTGGGCCTGTTCCAGGGCGGCGACGTCACCCTGCCGGGGCTGTTCATCGACCAGATGGCCCACGTCATCGTTCGCAATATCCTGGACGACGTCACCGATCCGTTTCAGGCCCGCGCCGGCGAACTTCTGTTCCGCGAGCAGACCGCCACCGCCGGCGAAGGCGGCATCCTGCTGGGGGATACGGAAATCATCGAAATGCTGGCGACGACGGCGGGCATGGGCAGCCTCGGCCAACTGGTCAGCGAAAGCGGCATCAAGCCCAAGCAGGTCGACCTGGATGTGTTGCAGCCGGAAACCGCCGATATCTATTGGGACCGTAACGAGCGTTTCGACACCGTTCTGGACCTGACCTTTGCGCGGCCGGGCCTGGATGCGTTGTCGCGCGTGCTGGAAGCCTGGATCGCGCATTTTATCGAGGCCAAGGTCAATATTCAGCCGGTGCAGAGGATCGACGACGAACGCTGGGTCTGGCACGTCGGCCTCGATAGCGAGGCGTCATCCCTGCTCAATGACCTCTATGAAGACAACGACGTCGCCGAGGACAGAATGCAGCGCGTGCTCAGCCTGTTCCGGCTCGAATTCGAAGACGCCAGCCTGATGCGGTCCGACATCGCCGGCCGGCCCGTCTATCTGGGGCTGTCGATGACGCCAAACAATAAGGTCCGCCTGAAGCCGCAGAACCTGCTGGTCAACCTGCCGCTGGCGCCGGAGTCCTAGGGCCTGCCGGTATTATGGAAAATCTCAAAATAATTGTCAGCAAATGTATGTATTCGTCTACTT
>DASCOC010000214.1:0-3762 GCA_036011805.1 Rhodospirillales bacterium | reverse complement strand
CCATTTTGACCAAGGACCAGGAATGCAGGATGTACTCCTGGATAGCGGCCCGGATCCACCACATGGCATAGGTGGAAAAACGGAACCCGCGGTCAGGGTCGAAGCGCTTGACCGCCTGCATCATGCCGACGTTGCCCTCGCTGATCAGCTCGCCCAACGGCAAGCCGTATCCCTGGTAGCCCTTGGCGATCTTGGCAACCAAGCGCAAATGGCTGTTGACCAGACGCCCGGCGGCTTCCGAATCCTCGTATTCATGCCAACGTTTCGCCAATTGGACCTCTTCCTCGACCTCAAGCATCGGATATTGACGAATTTGCTGAAGGTACCGGGACAGATTGCCTTCCGGTGAGATCGCCATTTCGTAAACCGCACTCGCCATTGTTATGGTCTTCCCTTTAATTTTTCCCTGTTCCGGCATCCTGATAGAAGCGCACCGGTGAGCATTGATTAAAGCTTACAATGCCTAATCAAACAACTCAAGTATAGGAAGGGAATTTATATTTTTTCCAATGATTTCTTTAATTCCTTGAAATCAATTGGTAAATTAGACTCAAAACGAAGCGATTTACCGCTGGAAGGATGCTCAAACCCGATCAAATATGCGTGTAATGCTTGGTGATTGAACGCGGCCAACGCATGGCCTGCGGCATCCGGCGCATTGTTCAGCCGCCGCTTCGCCCCGCCGCCGTAAAGCGGGTCGCCAATGACCGGATGACCCAAATGCGCCATATGCACCCGTATCTGATGGGTGCGACCCGATGACAGGCGGCATTCCACCAGACTGGCCTTGGCGCCAACGGGCTTAAGCACCCGGTAACGGGTCAAGGCCGCCTTACCGCCCCGTTTAACCACCGCCATTTTCTTGCGGTTGGCCGGATTGCGGCCGATGGCGGCTTCGATTTCTCCTTGGCGCGGTTCCGGCGTCCCCCACACCAACGCCTTGTAGCGGCGCGACAGGGTTCGGGTTTCCAGCTGCCGGGCCAGGTGTTGGTGGGCGGAATCATTCTTGGCCGCCACCATCAGACCGCTGGTATCCTTGTCCAGCCGATGCACGATGCCGGGCCGGGTGACGCCGCCGACCCCGGACAGGCTGCCGGCGCAGTGGGCGAGCAAGCCGTTGACCAGGGTACCGTCGGGATGGCCGGCCGCCGGATGCACCACCAAGCCGACCGGTTTGTCGATGACGATCAAATCCTCGTCTTCATAGACCACGCCGAAAGGGACCGCCTGCGGCAGCGGTACCGCCGGGCGCACCGCCGGAACGGTGACGGCATAGACCTCGCCGGTCCTGACCTTGGCCGAGACATCGACAACGGGATCGCCGGGGACATCGCCGACACGGCTGACCTGGGAGTCCTCGATCAGCTTTTTAAGCCGGTTTCTGGACAGCCCCTCCAGGGCGTCCGCCAGAAACCGGTCAAGCCGGAGCCGGTCCTTGTCTTGAGGTACGGTGACGGTGTATGTGGTGGCCTTGCGCACGCGCGATATCCTTGTTTATTGGCCCCGGTCGTCCGGAGAATAACATGCATTTGATGAAGAGCGTCGTTATCGGTTTGGCAGTGCTGATTTTTCTCGGCCTCGGCTTGCTGGGCTACGGCTTCGTTCAGAAGGCCAATAATCCGGATTGGCGGTTGTTTTCGCCGTCTTCTTCCGCCGCCGACGGCAAATCCGGCGCCGCCACCGCCAAGCCGTTCGGCAATCTCAACCTCGACCTGCCCGAAGGCTGCGTCATCGCCCGCGTGCGCCCCGATGGCGACCGCGCCTACCTGACCATCGGCCCCGGCGGCGAATGCAACCGCATCGTCGTCGTCGATACCGTCCAGGGCCGCGTCCTCGGCACCATCAAGGCGCAGCCCGGAACTTCCCCCGGCACGGCCCAATGATCCATATTCCAAGCCCCCTGCTGGCCCAGATCACCGAGGCCGCCGAAGCCGCCTACCCGAAGGAATGCTGCGGCTTGTTGACGGGCCGCGAAAACGACGCCGGCGACATCCGGGTTACCCGGGTCGCGCCCAGCCCCAACGTCACCGAGGCCGATACCCGCGACAGCTTCCTTGTCGATGCCAAGTTACAATTCGATCTGATGCGGGAATTGGGCGATGGGCCCGAACAAATCGTCGGCCATTATCATTCCCACCCCGACCATCCGCCTCAGCCCTCAGAGCGCGACCGGCAATCGGCTTTTTATCCGGACCATGTTTGGGTTATTGTCGGCGTCGATGACGGCCGGGCCGGGGACGTGGCGGCCTATCGGTTCGACAGCGCCGACGATGATTTCCAGACCATCCCCCTGGCCTCATAACCACGAAGGAGACCTCCCTTGAATTTCGCTTCCGACAACGTCACCGGCGCCGCGCCGGAAATCCTCGCCGCCATCGAGGCCGGCAACACCGGTTCCTTGATGCCGTACGGCAATGACGACGTCACCCGCGCCGCCGAGGCCAAGGTGGCGGCCCTGTTCGAGGCCGATGCCGGGGTTTTCTTCGTCGCCACCGGCACCGCCGCCAACGCGTTGGCGCTGTCGGCGACGACGCCGCCCTGGGGCGCCGTGTTCTGCCACGGCGGCGCCCACATCTTCGATACGGAATTGGCGGCGCCGGAATTTTACAGCGGCGGCGCCAAGCTGATAACGCTTGCCGGTGAAGGCGGTAAAATCGCCCCCGAAACCTTGGCGGCTGCCATCGCCGATGCCCAGGTCGGCAACGTGCATCACGTGCAGCCGGCCTCGGTTTCCATCACCCAGGCGACGGAAACCGGCAGCCTTTACAGCCTTGATGAGATCACCGCGATTTCCAAGGTCTGTAAGGCGCACGGGCTGAAGCTGCACATGGATGGGGCGCGGTTTTCCAACGCCGTGGCGGCATTGGGCTGTTCGGCGGCGGACGTTACCTGGAAGGCCGGGGTCGATATTTTGTCATTCGGGGCCACCAAAAACGGCGCCCTGACCGCCGAGGCGGTGGTCATTTTCGACCCCGACATGGCCCGTGATTTCGGCTACCGGCGCAAGCGCGGCGGCCATTTGTTTTCCAAGATGCGGTTGTTGTCGGTGCAGTGGGACGCCTATCTCACCGATGACCTGTGGCTCAGGAACGCCGCCCACGCCAACGCCATGGCGAAACGCCTGGCCGACGGCCTGAGTTCCATTCCGGGCGCCGCCATCAGCCAAACCGTCGAGGCCAATATCGCGTTCCCGAAACTACCGCGCGCGGTCATCGACGGGCTCAAGGCGGATGGCTACCTGTTTTATGAACGGGGCGGCGTTGACGTCATCCGGCTGGTCTGCTCGTTCGCGACCACGGAAGAAGACGTCGACGCCTTGATCGCGGCGGCCGCCGGGCACGCCTGATATTGAAGGCTGGGCTTGAGGCTTGCCGACGCCACGTCGGATGGGTAAGACTGGCTCCAAGGCCCACGGCAATACCGACGTCCCCTTCGTCTAGCGGCCTAGGACATCGCCCTCTCACGGCGAAAACACGGGTTCGAGTCCCGTAGGGGACGCCAATAATTTCAATGTGTTAGAATGTGGCAGGGGCAACGGATACTGCCTGTACGGAAAAAATACGGAAAAGTGCTGGTTAAAATGGCCTGTTTCGGTTTTTTCCAATTGCGTTTGAATTGGGCAGTTTTTGACCCCGAAAACGGGTTTCCAGTCTAGAATATAAGAATGAACCCGTTAGATATATTCAATATCGTCCGCGTTGTGATAGACCTGCTTAAAACCGCAGCCGGTTAGGCCGTCAATTCGCTTTTGGTTTTTTCGGC
>DASCOC010000213.1:0-4459 GCA_036011805.1 Rhodospirillales bacterium | reverse complement strand
GCCATGGATCGGGCGCTGGACACGCTGCGCACCGCCGATGCCCCCGACATCGAATGCGTTACCATCGACGAAGGGCCGTTCGGAATCGAGAACCAGCGCGACACCGAGGCGGCGGCTCCCCATCTGATACGGCTGATCGAACGGGACACATCGGGCGCCGATGCTTTCGTCGTCGCGTGTTATTCCGATCCGGGATTGAACTCGGCGCGTAAAGTCACCGACAATCCGGTTTTCGGCATCGCCGAGACCGGCATTGCCACGGCGATTATGCTCGGCGGCAAAATTGGCGTCATCTCGATTCTCGCCGACGCCGTCGAACGTCATTGGGCTTACGCCCGATACCTCGGCCTGGACTCCAGAATCGCCGCCGATGTCCCGGTCAACCTGAGCGTTGCGGAACTCGCCAACGAGGATATCGTGACCGCTCAGATGCTGGATGCGGGCCACATCCTTTGCGACCGGCACGAGGCGGATGTCATTCTGCTCGGCTGCGCCGGCATGGCCAGATACCGCCGTGTCCTTGAGGATGAACTTAAAGTGCCGGTGATTGATCCGACCCAGGCCGCCGTCGCCGCGGCGATCACCGCGCTACGTCTCGGGTATCGACCATATTGCTCGACAGCCGGATGATCGACACCCACCCTGCTGGCCTTCCTGATTCTGGGCGAGGTAATCCGCGTACGAAGAATTACCGCACTGGTGGTGGGAATCCTGGGCACCCTCCTAATCGTGAGGCCCGGGTGGGAGGCGTTCAACATGGGCGCCGGCATGGTCCCCGTGTCCTCGGCCATGGTGGGCCTTGGGTACATCATCATCAAGGTGCTCTCGCGCACGGACTCGGGTCTGACCACGACCTTCATCGGGGCGCTCGTTGCAACGCCGGTCGCCCTTGCTGCCGCGCTTCCCGTATGGACGACGCCTTCCCTCTTGCATCTCCTGCCTTTGATCGGCATCGCCACAACCGCCACCCTGGGCAACCTGTGCCTCGCACAGTCCCTGAAGGAGGCGGACATCACCGTCGTGGCGCCGTTCGAATTCCTGAAGCTTCCCTGGGTCGCCTTGATTGGGTACGCGTACTTCGCCGCCGCCCCGGATTACGGCGCCACATTAATCGCCGCGCGTTTTCCGAGAGGCTATGTGGACCCGAACCGCAGCCATCTGGATATCGACCCGGCCGCGTTTGATGACTGGCAGGGGCCCGCTGAGCCGACGGATAAAAGCCGGGTCGGCAAGGGACTGATCTGGACCAATTTGCACGGCGTGGAGCCGCTGTACGCAAGACGCCTCACGGGTGATGAGGTGCGGGCGCGGATCGACAATTATTGGCGCCCCTATCACGACGCCATCGCCGCTGCTTACGAGCGCATCCACGGAGAATTCGGCTCTGTTTATCACGTCAATTGCCATTCCATGCGCGCCGTGGGCAATGAATTTGACCCCGATGGCGAAACCGTGCGACCGGATTTCGTCATTTCCAATCACGATGGCAAAACCTGTTCGCCGGCATTTCTCGATCTGATCGTCGAATATTTGCGCACCGCAAATTTCGATGTCGCCATCAACGATCCCTATAAGGGGGCGGAATTGACGTGCCGCTACGCCGACCCGGCAGCTAAGCGCCACAGTTTACAGATCGAGATCAACCGGCGGCTCTATATGGACGAGATGACCATCGAAAAAAACTCGGATTTCACCACACTCCACAATTTAATGACCGGCCTGGTGCAAGCGGTGTGCGGCTTTGCGGCCGGTCGCCCGTGACGCACCGGAAAGACTCTAGTGCCGGAAATTAATCTACATAGCGTCCAAATCGGACGGCGGAATGGTCCTTGCCCTTGATCCGGTTGGGCATGATCAACACGCAATTGTCATACGGGGTGCCAACCTCCTTGTCGCCATCCAGACCAAGCACGGTGCCGGCCTTTTCGATGACTTCGAAACCGACATAGTTTCCTTTCCATGTGAACGGCTGATCGGCGGTGATCGTATAGGGGCCGGTGACCTCGATTATTTTTTGTTTGGGCGTGTCGGCATCGCCAAGATTTTGACTGACAAAATCAGCATCGACAACACCGCAATGGCCGAGAAACCGCACCATTACATCCTGCGCCACCTGGGCGGAGCGTTTCTCCCAGTGCTGGCCGCACTCGACGAGTAGGGCGTTCTTTGGAGAACCGGGATCACCGAACCCGCCGTAATCGCGCATGCGTTTACCGGCGGTGTGCCCCTCATCACAGACCACATATTCCGGTATCGCCACCTCGCGAGCGAATTGGCGGCCTTTTTCAAGCGGCCCGCAAATCATCAAAGGTTCGCAAAGGGTGGTCATGGAATGGATATCGAGCAACAGTTCGACCTGATCAATCAGCGGGCGAATTTCCCGCGCCCGTTCCGTTTCCGCCGTATTGCGATCACCATCGAGGGTGGAAACGTCCCATACCCGATTGATGTCTTCATCGACGAAGCGGGACGCGTCCGGGTCCTCGGGGTCAAAGGATTGGTAGGCGCGCCAATTCGAGAACCCCAGACTCAGTTTGCCGCGTTCAGGCCTAACGCCTTGTTTAAACAACCAATCGACGGCGATGGGACCGCAAAGCTCGTTGCCGTGGGTAACGGCCATGACCATAACATGCGGGCCATCCCGGCCGCTGTCGAAAGTGGTCATAAAAGGAATTCCGGTGTTGCCTTCCCTGTAGGGTTCGATATCAACCGGTTCGATTTCAATGGTATAGTCGTGCGCCATAGTCATCCATTCAGGTTAATTGCCAAGAGCGTTAACAAAGCCTGCTACCCGTCTTGGGTCAAGCGGCCAAATATTGAGGTGACGGAGGATTGATCGTGAAGAGGTCAGCTTCCCGGTCGTGAGTTCCAGTAATCGATGTTCAGATCACGGATCATGTCGTCGTGGCGGAATTCCAGGCAGCTACGCACACCGCCGAAGGAATGCCGGCTGGCGCCTTCACGGCATTCCATGAACTCCATGCGGGCCCGGTTGATCGCCGGCCCGGCGGTGGCCGGCGCGACACCGGTCAGCTCGTCGCCGATAGTCTGTTCCCAAACGTTATCCAGGGCACTCGGCGTGATCGTGCCGTGCCGGGGCATGCGGTTGTTAATTCCGGCCAGCAGTTGTGCGGCCTTCGCCTGCGGCTTGCTGTCAACAAGATCGGTGCCCTGATCGCGGCGCCACTTGGTCACATACGCGATTTCTTTCTCGGTCAGCGGATTGGGATCGAAGGGTATGGCCTCGGGCAGCAGCGACGCCGCCGTGCCGACCCGGAGGCTGGCCTCCAGGCCACCAAGGTTTTCCAGCGCCCGCTGATCAATGAGCGCCGTGACGGCCATGAAACCGCGGCTTTCAACGAAGCTGACGTACTCCGACGCAGCGATTGTGCGCTCGCCCTTCGGTGTCTTGATCACCAGCGCAAAGTCCTCAGCGGCGACCGGCAGATAAACGGTGCCGTGGCTCGGCGCCGGGCGCTTCTGTTGCAGGCAATAGGTGGAAAGTTCGGCGCGGCACTGACCTTGCGTACAGGTGAACGGTACGCCTGAGTCACTGGGCAGCACGGCCAGAATCTGCGGAGCGGCGGCAACAGGGCCGCCGGCGGTCATGGCGAATAGTCCGATGCCGGCAACCAAACCGGTGAGCTTGAGCATAGCCATGAAAAATCCCTCCAATCACTGGTGCTGGTGCATCGGCACGACTCGCGAAGTCTAGCCGATTTTTGAAATTTTTGCCATGGCGGCAGCGACCATCACTCGGCTCAGTATTCGCAGGCCAACCCCGTCACCACATCACAGACGATCTGGGCGCCAGCCGCGACGTGCTCGGGCTCGGAACGCTCCGCCTCGTTGTGGCTGATGCCTTTCAAGCACGGAACGAAGACCATGCCGGACGGGCAAACCCCGGCCAAGTGGCGGGCGTCGTGGCCGGCACAGGAGAGGATGGCCTGGTTCGGGTAACCACGCGCGTCGGCGGCTTGCTTGATGCTGTGTTGGATTTCGGTTGGGAAGACGACCGGCGCGGCGCTCGAAATTTCCTCGACAACAACCTGGCAGGGGCCTTTCAGCCGGTCGCACAGGGGGTCGATCCTGTCCCCTAGCTTTTTTAGGATAGCGGCGGACGGATGACGGAAATCGATGAAGAACTCGACGCGGCCGGGAACCACCGATTTGGCGCCGGGCTCGGCCTCAAACTTGCCGATGGTGAAACGCGCGATATCCTCTTCATCCCAAAAGACATCGCGCAATGCGACCGCCATGTCCGTGGCGGCGACAAAGGCGTCCTTGCGCCGGCTTCGCGGAGTCGTTCCCGAGTGGGCATTCTCGCCGGTGACGATGACGTTGAAGCGCCGGTTGCCCTGCATGCCGGTGACCACGCCAATGGTGTCACCACTATCCTCAAGGATTAGGTCCTGCTCAATATGGGCTTCAATGAATCCCGCAAACGGGGCACCCATCT
>DASCOC010000212.1:0-7365 GCA_036011805.1 Rhodospirillales bacterium | reverse complement strand
AAAAAGACAGCTCCATCATCACCGAGTTCGCGGCCCAGATGAAATCGCCGATCGATCTCTACGTGTCTGCGCGTCAGAAAATGAACTCGGCCATGGCCTTGGGATACGGACACCTGGACACGTCGGCCGTCTGCAAGGCGGTTGAAGTTGCCGCCGGCATCGACAGGAAACTGGTCGAATAGCTAGGACTTTTTTATCCGCAAATTCGTCGTCGCAAATGAGTCCATTTGCTCGGGATTTGCTTTAACTAATAAGATCGTGAAGCTGCGCCGTTCGCTTAACGCCGTCGCCCAGGTCCTGCATCATGTTCCAGTAGGTTAGGAAATGCGGGGTTTCGCGGTGTGAGGCCAGGGCGTCGGCGTCGGTGTAGACTTCGTAAAACAGAAACGTATTTTCGTCGTCCTGGCTTTGGATCACGTCGAATTGCAGGCAGCCGTCTTCCTTGACCGAATTGGCGGCGTTTTCCAGCATCGCGGGTTTAAGGGATTCGGTATGTTCGGGATCGACGGTGACGTTGACGACAAGAACCAGATTAGCCATGTGTTTTTCCTCGGCGTTAGAGCAACTTTCTACACTGTTTGTAAGAATACCCCACGCCTTAGTCAATTACACGCAACTGTGAAGTCTTTCCCCGTCGACTCCGATTGTCGAGGTGCGCCACTTTCTGATAAAAAGGATGACTGAGAGCGGGTGCGAGGACCATGGATTACAACTACCAACGCTTCAAACCGTCCAATTACGAATACGAAAAATTCCCCGGCCCCAAGGCCGGCGATTCGATGCTTGATTTTGCCATGACCAACCTTGATGGCGCGACGGTCAATCTGGCGGATTACCAGGGCAAATGGGTGGTCATTGAGACCGGCAGCATGACTTGCCCGATGTACGTTAAAAACATCAATCCTTTCAAGAAACTGCGGGCCAAATACCCGGACGTGGCGTTTTTGGTGGTCTATGTTCGCGAGGCCCATCCCGGTTCGCGCACCAACCCGCACACGTCCATGGACGACAAAATCGCGCTCGCCAAGCAGACCCAGGCCGATTACGGCGATGACCGCGAAACCCTGGTCGACGACTTGGCCGGCTCCATGCATCGGGCCTATGGCTCGTTCCCCAACATGGCCTATGTCATCGACCCCGACGGCCGCGTTGTTTACCGCTGCGATTGGGCCTTTGCGCATCTGATCGAAGGGGTGCTGGAAAACCGTCCCGAAATGAACGCCACCGAACGCAAACAAATCATCACCGCCGCGCCCTGGATCATGATTCCGGTATGCCTGAAAGGCGGCTGGGACGCGCTTTGGGATTTAGTGATTGCGCTGCCGGGCATCCTTTGGGGGCACCTGAAGGTGGATGTCGCCAGGTTGTTCGGCAAGAGCCCCAGTTAGAGCATTTATATTAGCCGCAAATTCGTCGTCGCAAATGAGTCCATTTGCTCGGGATTTGCTCTTATCACACCGTCACCGGTTTGCCGGTTTTCGCCGATGTGCTGATCGCCTCCAGCACGGCGATGTTGTGGGCCATGTCATCCATGGTGATGGGATAGGCGGCCCCGCCTTCTATCGCCGTAGCGAAGGCCTCGATGTTGACGCGCACCGTGTCGATGGAGGGAACCTCTTTAACCTCAACATCGCCGTCTTTCATGCGCGTTGAAAGCAACGTGGTGCCGGTCTGTTCGGGGCGGACGGTGTCGCGGGCTTCGGCCCAGCCAATGGACCCGAAAACGTGGAAGCGCATGAAGAACGGCGTCGCCAGCATGGAACTGAACGATCCCGTGGCGCCGCTTTCGAATTTCATATGCGCCGACACTAAATCGCCGCTTTCCCAGGCGGTGACTCCATTGGTGGTCAGGGCATGGACCTCGGTGATCGGCCCCAACATCTGGATGAAGGAATCGGTAAGGTGAATGCCCATGCCGGTCATCGCGGCCGCGGGTGATTCGGCCGCCGCCGCCCGCCAGTCACCGGTTTTGACCCCGGCCAGGCTGTCATGGGAAAAATTGGCCTCGACATGCTGGACGATGCCGAGGCGGCCGCTATCGATCAGGTTTTTGATCTCCAACAGCGCCGGCTCGAACCGGCGTTCATGGCCGATGCCCAAAACCACGCCCGCCTGCTGACAAGCGGCGACGGCGCGGGCGGCGCTGGATTTATTCAACGCCAACGGTTTTTCGGAAAACACATGCTTGCCGGCGGTGGCGGCCTGGACGATCTGTTGCTCATGCAAGGAATGCGGCGTCGTCAAGATCACCGCATCGACATCATCATCGGCAAGGGCGTCGCCGAAATCCGTCGAAAACCGAAGCTCGTTTTGTGTCAAGAATTCCCGCGCCGCATCCGGGTCGATGTCGACGGCCCGCACGAAACGGATTTTATCGCATTTACCCTGCAGGCTGCCGACGATATAGCGGCCCCACCAGCCAAGGCCGACGATGGCGGCGTTAATCACGTGCCCTGGGCGTCCGTCGTGTCGCCGGCGGAAAGATGTTCGACGGTTTCACCGGTTTCGGTGAAGGTGCGGGTCACATGGTTGGTGCCGTACACCCAAAGGATCGTCATCGGCCCGTCGCCGGCATTGGAGAAACGGTGCGACAATCCTTCCGGGATGAAGACGGTGTCATGGGTTTTCGCCTGATGGCGTTCGCCTTCGATCTCCACATCCGCCGTGCCTTCCAAAATCGTCACCTGTTCGTCGCAATTGTGAGAATGCAGCGGGACGCCGGCTCCGGCAGGAAACTTCGTCATGCCGGTGGTGAAATTATCGGCGCCACAGCTTTCCTTGCCGGCCAGCAGGGTGGTTTCGATGCCGTTGCCCCGTTCATATTTGGGCGCTTCGTCGGGGCGGATGACGACGGGTTTTACCATTTCAATATCCTCGTGGATTGGGTTGATTAAGGTCAAGGCCTGATGCTCATTTAAGGTCATTATAGACCCAGGACCAATGAAAAATCCGTATGGAATTAGGCTCAAAAAGAATTTTTTATCATAGCCTTATGGTTCTACTATTCTGCATAGCCATTAAAAAAATTTAAAGGAAGATTTCCCATGGGCAAGACACTGGTCGCCGTCGCCGATTCTCCGTTTCCCAACCTCAACCCCGCCGAAGCGGTATTGTCGGAGCTGGATGCCGAAATGGTCATGGCCGACGAGCCGACGTTGGAAGGCATTCTCAAGGTTGCCGCCGAGGCCGACGGCCTGATGGTCACCTACGGCCAAATTACCGCCGACGTCATCAAGGGCCTAAAAAAATGCAAGGTCATCGGCCGTTTCGGCCTCGGCGTCGACAATATCGATATTGATGCCGCCACCAAGGCCGGGATCGCCGTCGTTTACGTTCCCGATTATTGCATTGACGAAGTCTCTGACCACGCCATGGCCATGCTGCTGGATTTGGCCCGCAAGGTCAGCTTCTCCAATAGTCTGGTTCAGGCGGGACGCTGGGAAATGCCGGCGGTGACGCCGTTGTCCAGGCTTCGCGGCCGCACCTTGGGGCTGGCCGGGTTGGGCCAGATTCCGCGCGCCGTGGCGCCCAAGGCGCAGTCCTTTGGGTTGAAGGTCATCGCCTACGATCCTTTTGTCGACAACGAGGTGGCCAAGGCCCTGGATGTGGAACTGGTGGATTTGGATACGTTATTGGAATCGTCGAATTATGTTTCCGTGCATGTCCCGATGATGCCGGAAACCGAAAAAATGTTCGGCGCCGATGCTTTCAAGAAAATGAAAGCGGACGCCCTTCTCGTCAACACGGCGCGCGGGCCGTTGGTCGATACCGACGCCCTGGCCGAGGCCCTGGACGCGGGTGAAATCGGCGGCGCCGCTTTGGATGTGATGCCGGTCGAACCGCCGGGGGCGGATCATCCCCTGTTGGGGCGCGACAATGTCATCTTGAGCCCCCACACCGGTTTTTATTCGATTGAAGCCCTGGAAGAATTGCAAACCAAGACGGCGCGGGGCGTCGTCGATGTCCTGCAGGGGAATACACCCGTTTACCCGATCAACCCGGAAGTCCTGAAATAATACAATGCGGGCGATGATCCTGAATAACCCTTCGGTGTTGGAACCGGGCAACGTCGATGACCCCGTACCGGAAAAAGGCGATGTCGTGGTGCGCGTTACCCATGCCGGCATTTGCGGCACCGATCTTGAGATCTACCACGGCGGCATACCCGTCGACTATCCCCTCATCATGGGCCACGAAATGATCGGCGAGGTTGCCGAAAATTCCGATAAAGGGCCCGGTGCCGGCGCCCGCGTTATCGTCGACCCGGTCACCTATTGCGGCACGTGCTATCAATGCAAGGCCGGGCAGATCAACATATGCCCCAACGGCGCCCTTATCGGCCGTGATCGGGACGGCGGCTTCGCCGATTTTCTATCCGCCCCCGCCAGCAATCTTTATGTCCTGCCGGACCAAATCAAGGACAAGGAAGCATCGTTAATTCAGGTCCTGACGACCTGCGTTCATGCCCAGCAACGGGCCCCCATTGTGCCGGGCGAATCGGTCGTGGTGATCGGGCTTGGGGTGACGGGACAACTTCACGCGCAACTGGCCAAGGACAAGGGCGCCAACCCGGTCATCGGCATCACCCGAAGCGCCTGGAAACGGGAGCTGGCCGAGACCCTTGGCGCCGATGTGACGTTGGAGCCCGGCGATGACCTCCATGAACGCGTTCTGGACCTGACCGAAGGCCGTGGCGCCGATTTGGTTATCGAAACGTCGGGACGGGTTGCGGGTTTCGCTCAGGCGGTCGAACTGGCCCGCATCGGCGGGCGCATCCTGCCCTTCGGCATCTATACGGAAAAGGAAGGGTCGTTTCCTTTTTATCAGCTTTATTACAAAGAGCTTTCGATCCTCAATGCCCGCGCCGCCAAGAGCAAGGACTACCCGTCCAGTATTGAGCTGGTGGAAAATGGCGCGGTCCAATTGTTGCCGTTGATCAGCCACGAAATGCCGCTCGATGATTTGAGCGAGGCGCTGGAAACCCTGGAATCCCGCACCATCGACACCATGAAAGTCATTTTACAGCATTAGAGCAAATCCCGAGCAAATGGACTCATTTGCGACGACGAATTTGCGGCTAAATTAAGAGCAAATCCCGAGCAAATGGACTCATTTGCGACGACGAATTTGCGGCATTAAATAAGCGCCAGGCTGAGAACCGGATACGCGATCACCACGATCAACACCATCAGCATCACCACCGCGAACGGGAACGCGCCGCTGAATATATCGGTGAGCGTAATCGTCGGATCATCGAGCGTTGTTTTGATGGCGAAACACGACAGCCCCAGCGGCGGCGTCAGCAATCCGATCTCGGCGCCGACCACGGTGACAATACCGAACCACACCATGGATAGGCCATAGGCCTCGATCGTCGGAATAAACAGCGGCACCACGATCAGGATGATCGAGGCGGTATCGATGATCGTGCCGAGCAGGATCAGCATGATAACGTAAAGCGCCATGAGCGCGGTCAGGCTCAATTCAATCCCCGTCAGCCATTCCCCGAACAATGTCGGCAACGCCGCCACCCCCAGCATCCGGCTGTACATGGAGGCGGAAATAATCAGGAACATTATGGTCGCGGTGATATAGCCGGTCTCAACCAGAATCTTCCACAACACCGTCCATGTAATCCGCTTTTTGGCGATGGCGATGATCAGGGCGCCTAAGGCGCCGACGGCGCCGGCTTCCACCGGAGAGGTAATGCCGCCATAAATGCCGCCCAGCACCGCCACCACCAGCAACATGACGGGAAACAGCTTATTGAAGATATCTTTATAGGTGAAATTGCCCCACTCTTCGCCGCTGGCGTCTTCGATCACTTTGCCGCCGACGAAGCGCGGCCACATTCGCGACAGGACCACGATCAGTACGCAATAGGCAACCGCCAGCAGGACGCCGGGGATAACCCCGGCCAAGAACATCTTACCCACCGATTGCTCGGCGACGATGGCGTAGATAATCAACATGGCGCTGGGCGGGATCAGCATGCCGAGGACCGAAGAGCCGGCGACGACACCGACCGAAAACCGCGCCGTGTAATCGAAACGACGCATTTCAGGCACCGAAACCCGGGTAAACACCGAGGCCGACGCGATGGAGGAACCGGTGATCGCGGCGAATACCGCGTTGGCGGCGACGGTGGCGATGCCCAGGCCGCCTTGAATTTTATAAAAGACAAAGTTAGCGACCTCATAGACGTCCTTGCCAAGCCGGGATTCGGAAACCATCAGCCCCATCAGGGCGAACAGGGGAATGGTCGCGAACACCTGATCGGAAACCGTGTCTTCGACGGCAATCGCCAGCAAGCTGATCGGCATCTCGATGTTGCCGCGCATGATCCAGACGCCCAGAAACGACACCAAACCCAGCGAAACCGTGATGTAGAGCCCCGAATAAATCAGAAAAACAATTAGAACAACCGAAGCGATGCCAATTTCGACGCCGGTCATTTTAAGTCACCGCATCCGGCGTTTTCGGGATTATGGAATCGTCAGGGCGCAGATAGCGCCAGGCCATTCTTAAAAACAGCAGCAACGTCAAAAAACAGCCAACGACAATGACCAGGTTGACCGGCCAAACCGGCGCCGTAAACACGCCTTCCTGACCTTCATAAAAATCTCCCTCCCACGATTCGATCAGCAATGGCGTGGCCCCCCACAGGATCAGCCCCATAAAGAAGGCGCCGAGCAGATCGAAGACCACCCCCATCTTTCGGCCGATCCTGGGCTTGCGCCTCAGCATGAAATTGAAAAATCCGTCGGACCGGGTCAGCCGGCCGTGCCGGGTGGCGTCACCCAGTTGCAGGAAAACGATGCCGACCAGGGACAATTCGATTATCTCATTGACCCCGTCGATAGGGGCTAGGAACAGGTTGCGGCCGATGACATCGGCGTTCACCAACGCCATGATAAAGAATATCCATATCGAACCGAGCGCGTTCAGCGAAGAAAGCGCCCGGTCCAGCAACGAAGAAAGGGCGCCGCCCAAAGGCGACGCCCCAGAAGTTTCGTTGGTCATCTTAAATATAGAATCCCAAACCTTATTCTTTGTCCCACTGGCGCAGGATTTTTTGGTTAGCGTCGCGCATGGTTTCCATATAGCTGGCCAGAATTGCCTTTCCGGGAATGCCTTTTTTCTCCAGCCCTTCGGCCCAGCCCTTGGCGACGTTGGGCATGGAACGCGCCCACGCCCGGCGTTGTTCCTTGCTCATGTCGTAGATCGTGCCGCCTTTCTCCTTGAACATCGCATAGGAGGATTTGGCCTTGACCAGGGCGGTCTTGGCAACATGATCGCAGTACTTGATGGCCGCGGCCTGGATCACTTTCTTGACCTCGGCGGGCAGCTTCTTCCAGGTATCGG
>DASCOC010000211.1:0-1544 GCA_036011805.1 Rhodospirillales bacterium | reverse complement strand
AGGCATAATCACGCCTTTTTGAAGGGCTAAGCCTATAGCAACCCCAGGCCTTTCAATTCCGCCGCCATTTCATCCGGGACATCTTCTTGTCCCTGTTTGAAAGGGCCTATGTCCGCTGGTGCGTCATCGATGGAAAAATACCGCCATCCTTGAAACGGACGGAAACTCCTGATCTCGGTTCGAATCAAACCCGGCTTTAGAACCAGGGCGCAGGCCGGACGTCCGTCTTCCCGATTAACGGCCCTGAGGGCGACGATCGGCTGCCTGGCCCTGATAAATCCCTTGATCACCCAATAGATGGATCCCCCATCCAGAACCTCAGTAGCCCGTTTGGGCGTATTGCGGGTTACGTGTTTAAGTTCCGGCGTCTCGCCCCGGCGCTTGGCATCCGCAAGCCGTCGTTCCTGAAGCCGGGCCAAATGGTTGACGTCTTCGACGCCGACGGACAATTTGATCAAATGTTGGCTCATCGGGCCCGCCCGCCGGAAAGCGCCATGGAAACCTTTGAAGCCGGGGGGCGCCCCAGTTCGCCGCAGATAAAGCGTCCCGCCGCCACCAAGGCTTCCAGGTCGATGCCGGTTTCCAGGCCAAGGCCGCCCAACATATAAAGAACGTCTTCCGACGCGACGTTACCGGTGGCGCCATCGGCATAGGGACATCCGCCCAAGCCACCGACGGAGCTGTCGATCACCCCGACCCCCAATTCCAGCGCCGCCAGAATATTAGCCAGGGCTTGGCCGTAGGTATCATGGAAATGCACCGCCAGCCGGTCCATCGGCACTGCCTTGGAAACCGCAGCAATCAAGGCCTGGACGCCGGCCGGCGTGCCGACGCCGATGGTATCGCCCAGGGAAATCTCATAACACCCCATTTCCGTCAACGCCACGGCGACGGCGGCGACGGCATCGGGTCCAACATCGCCTTCATAAGGACATCCCAGCACGCATGAAATATATCCGCGAACCGGAATGCTCAAAGCCTTGGCGGCCTCGCATACCGGGCGGAACCTATCCAGGCTCTCAGCCATGGAGCAATTGAGATTTTTTTGCGAAAACGCCTCGGTGGCGGCGGCGAACACCGCGACCTCATTGACACCGGCGGCCATGGCCGCCTCAAACCCCTGCATATTTGGCGTCAACGCCGCATAGCGCACGCCATCCAGGCGCGAAATCCCGGCGACGACATCGGCGGTATCGGCCATTTGCGGCACCCGCTTGGGCGACACGAAGCTGCCGACCTCAATGGCCGTCACCCCGGCGGCGCCAAGGCGGTCAATCAGTTCGACTTTAGCCGCCGTCGACACCGCCCCCGGTTCATTTTGCAGGCCGTCGCGGGGACCGACCTCGACCATTTTTACTGTTGCAGGGTACCCCATGGGCCCTCACCCTAAAGCGCCGGGACCGCCGCGGAAATAGGAACATCTGCTTTAACGGGGGATAACTAGGTCGAAGAAGATAGGCCGGTAATGATGCAACTTCTCAAAACTCGGAATGCTTTTGGTATTCTTACAGCAGTCCGACCATCTTAAATTTTAACTGAATGAT
>DASCOC010000210.1:0-7739 GCA_036011805.1 Rhodospirillales bacterium | reverse complement strand
TCGATGGTGGCGTCGATGTCGGCGAAATGATTGAGAATGCCATCCACGGCCAGACAAAGAGGCATGTCCACATCCAGAGTCCGGGCCAGGCCGCTGACCGAGGCGGCGGAAAACACCCCTTCGGCCACCGATGAACGGGACTCGAGGATATCGGCAAGCGCCTCGCCACGACCCAAGGCGACGCCGAGCGAGAAATTGCGCGACTGCATGGCGTTGCAGGTAAGCACCAGGTCGCCGATGCCGCAAAGCCCCATCAGGGTTTCGGCCTTGGCGCCCTTGGCCGCACCCAGGCGAACGATTTCAGAAAGCCCACGGGTGATCAGGGCGGCGCGGGCGTTGTCGCCGAGGCCGCGTCCCTCGACGATGCCGCAACCGATGGCCAGCACGTTCTTGACGGCGCCGCCGATCTGGGCGCCGATCATGTCATCGGACCGGTAGATACGGAACATCAGTGCGGCCAAGGCATCGGATACCTGAACCGCTAATTCGGCGTCTTGGCAGGCCAAGGTCACCGCCGCCGGAAGCTCAGCCGCCACTTCGGCGGCGAAGGTCGGCCCCGATAACACCAACACCGGTGTCGCGGCCAACACCTCGGCGGCGATTTCGCTCATCAACGCGCCGGTATCCTGCTCGATGCCCTTGGCGCAGATGATGATGGGGATGCCGGGCTTGATGGTGTCCGCGAGTTCGCCCATGGCGGCGCGCAGGAACTGCGCCGGAACGGTCAACAACAGGGCCTCGGCGGCCCCCCCGTCACCTTCTATGGCGTCAGCGATGGAGGTGGTGGCGCGGATACCCTTATCCAGCGTCACGCCGGGCAGAAACACCGTGTTTTCCCGGGCGTCGTTGATGGCGTCGACGACCTCGGCCTCACGCGCCTGAATGACAACGTCCCGTCCGGCGCGCTTTGCGACGAGCGCCAGCGCCGTTCCCCAGGCGCCCGCGCCGATGATGCCGATTCGTTTCATACCGTCTCCACTTATTCTATCCCTGTCCGGGCCCTGGGGTCTTCGGGGGACACCCCCGCTCCCCCGAGGCCCGTCCTCGCCTCTTGTTATGCCTTCGCCCCGGCGGCGCCGTTGCCCCCTAAGGCCGGCGGGGCGTCCGGGTCCAGGGGCCAGCGAGGCCGTGGCCGGAAATTCATTGCATCGGTGTCGCCCAGGCGCAGTCTCTCGATTCCGGCCCAAGCGATCATCGCCCCGTTGTCGGTACAAAGATTGGGTGGCGGGGCGATGAATTGAAAGCCTTTTTCACTTGAAAGTGATTGCAGCCGCTGGCGCAGGGCTTGGTTGGCGGCGACGCCGCCGGCGACGACGAGGTTCGGCATTTTGGTGTCCGGATAAAGGTCCCGGAACTGGGCCATGGCGTTGCCGACGCGATCGGCGAGAACGTCGCCCGCTGCCGTCTGGAACGAGGCGCAAAGATCAGCCACATCCTGGTCCTGAAGGTCGCCGGGCGGCAAGCCTTCGATGGTCTGGCGGACTTTGGTCTTCAGCCCGGAGAAGGAAAAATCCGCCCCCGGCCGGCCCTTTAAGGGACGCGGCAGGGAAAAACGCTGGCCGTCCCCCAACCTTGCCGTCCGTTCCACCGCCGGCCCGCCCGGAAATCCCAGGCCCAGCATTTTCGCGGTTTTGTCGAAGGCTTCGCCGAGGGCATCGTCGATGGTGGTGCCCAGGCGCTTGTAGTGGCCGACGGCTTCGACAATCAGCAATTGACAATGGCCGCCGGACACCAGCAACAACAGGTAGGGAAAGGCGACGTTATCGGTCAACCGCGCCGTCAGCGCGTGCCCTTCCAGGTGGTTGACGGCAATGAACGGGCATCCCTTGACCGCGGCGATGGCCTTGGCCGTCATCACGCCGACCAGTACGCCGCCGATCAAGCCGGGGCCGCCGGTGGCGGCGACGGCGTCCCGGTCATCGAAGCCGATCCCAGCTTTTTCCATCGTTTGCTCAATGACGCCGTCAATCAATTCCAGGTGCGCGCGCGCCGCTACCTCCGGCACGACGCCGCCGAACGGGGTGTGTTCTTCAATCTGGGAAAACACCTCATTGGCCAAAATCCGCCTGTCCGCGTCGACCACGGCGGCGGCGGTTTCGTCACAACTGGTTTCGATGCCCAAAACAATCACTTTTTTAGTCCCTGTCCGGGCCCTGGGGTCTTCGGGGGACACCCCCGCTCCCCCGAGGCCCGTCCGCGCCTCTTGTGAAAAACTCTTTTACCCAAAAGCCATCGGACTTTACCTTGTAGGCCGCGTCGAAACCAATTTTTCAAGGCCCCATGAACGAAATCCCTAATTTACGCATCGGTACCCGCGGCAGCCCCTTGGCCCTGGCCCAGGCGCATCAGGTCCAGGGTTTGCTGGGCGCCATGGCCACGGAAATCGCCGTCATCAAGACCACCGGCGACAAGGTGCTTGACCGGCCCCTCGCCGACATCGGCGGCAAAGGCCTGTTCAGCAAGGAAATCGACGAAGCGCTGTTGGATGGCCGCATCGATATCGCGGTGCATTCCATGAAAGACCTGGAAACCTGGCTGCCCGACGGTATTGCCGTGGCCGCGGTGCTGGAACGCGAAGACCCCAGGGACGCCTTCATTTCCGATAAGGCGTCCAGCCTCGACAATCTTGCCGCCGGTTCCGTCATCGGCACCTCGTCGCTGCGGCGCCAGGCGCAGATATTAAACCGCCGTCCCGACCTTCGGGTTGCGACGTTTCGCGGCAATGTTCAGACCCGCATGAAAAAACTGGGCGATGGCGAGGCCGACGCCACCCTGCTGGCCTTGGCGGGATTAAATCGTTTGGGCATGGCCGATGTGGCCGCCGAAATCCTGGAACCGGAAATCCTGTTGCCGGCGGTCGCCCAAGGCGCCATCGGCATCACCTGCCGCGACGGCGACAATGCGGCGATGGAGTCCGTGGCGGCGCTCAACCATGGCCCGTCTCAGGCTCGGGTGACGGCGGAACGGGCCATGCTGGCGGCGCTGGATGGCTCGTGTCGCACCCCCATCGGCGGCTTGGCGGAAATCAACGAAGACGGCGTGTTGACCCTGCGCGGATTGGTGGCCAAGGCCGACGGCTCCGAGATTCTTGAGGCCACCCGCAGCGGCCCCGTCAGCGACGCCGAGGCGCTCGGCCGTGATGCCGGTGAGGAATTGCGTGGGCGCGCCGGCCCGGATTTTTTTGAGTGAGGAAACCATAGGGAATGCGCCTATTGATCACCCGTCCCCGTGAAGATGGCGAACCGTTGGCGGCCCTGCTGGGCGGGCGCGGGTATGAGACGGTCTCGGATCCGATGATGACGGTGAGCGATGTCGTAGCGCCGGACCTGGACCTTGCCGGCGTCCAGGCCTTGTTGGTGACGAGTGCCAATGGCATCCGCGCCTTTGCCCGGCATGAACAGGACCGCCAAATCCCGATTTGTGCGGTCGGCGATGCCTCGGCCCAGGCGGCGCGGGATCTTGGCTTTAATGCCGTGTCCAGTGCCGGTGGCGACGTCGAAACCCTGGCGGCCCTGGTTCGGGACGCTCTGGACCCGGACCAAGGGGCGTTGTTGCATATCGCCGGAAGCCGGGTCGCCGGAGACCTTTCAGGGTTGCTGGAAGCCGCCGGGTTTGAGGTTCGCCGCAGCGTGTTATATGAAGCGATGGCGGCGGACGCGTTAAGTCCGCAAACCCTTGAACATCTCGATGCCGGAACCCTGGACGGGGTTTTGCTGTTTTCGCCCCGGACGGCAACGCTTTTTACCCGGTTGATGATGGAAGCGGGACGCACGGAATGCTGCCGCGCCGTTGTCGCCTATTGCCTCAGCCAGGCCGTGGCCGATAAGGCGAAGGACGTTTCATGGAAAGCCCTGGTGGTGGCGCCGAAACCCAATCAGCAGGCGCTTTTGGATGTCATTGGCGGCAACGGCGGATAAAGCCGGCACTGTTGTTTTTCGATTTTGTTTTTCCAGCCATTGGCATGACCGTGTTAATCTGAAGTGGCGATAAAATATAGAGGACGACCCATGAGCAAAGGGCCAAAGAGCAAAGCGAAGCCAAAGCCTAAGGCAAAGCCTAAGACCAAGCCGAGGACCCAGGCCAAAACCCAGGTCAAAGCCAAGGCCAAGGTTAAGGCCAAGGCCCCGCCGTCGAGAGCGGATTCCCCCAAGGCTGCCCCCTCGACGCCCCCCCCGACTCCTCCCCCGGCTCCCCCCGAGGCGGTTGAGGCGACAACGGCAACGCCCCGCGGCAGCCTGGCGTCGGTATCGGTGGTGCTTTTTCTGACGGTGATCGGCATCGGTACCTACATGGCCTGGTTTTACTGGTCGTCCCTCAATGAGCCCAATCCTCCAGCCAACAAGACGGCTTCGGTTTCTCCGCCCACCGCGGCGCCGGGGGCAATGGAAAAAATGGCGGCGGAGAGCAAAAAGTTGCGCCAATCCCTGGACCGTTTGATGACGCGCATGGAAACCATCGAACAATCCGTTGAAAAGGCCAAGCGGCTGGCCCAGGCGACGCCGCCGCCTTCGGAAAAACTCAATGCCGATCCGGTCCTGCAAACGCTGACCGGCCGCCTCAATGCGTTGGAGGAAAGCGGCGACACGCTCAAGGCGCTGACCAAGCGCCTGGACCGGATGGAAATGGACAACGCCGCCAAGGCAAAGGCCCTAGAAGAGATTGATGCCGATCAAGCTGCTACGGCGAAAAGCGGGAATGCTGAGACCAGCCCCGGCTTCGAGACCGACTCCATCGCCACCGCCAAGGCGGTGGCCCTGGCGGTGGCTGATCTGCGCCAAGCCATCTCCTCCCCTGCGCCCTTCGCCGGGAAGCTGGATGCCTTGAAGGCGCTGGCCGGGGACGATCCGGACATCAACGCCGGCATCGTCGTGCTGGCCAAGGGGGCAGAGACCGGCATTCCGACCTTAGTCTTTCTTATCGACCGCTTTGAGGGGTTGGCCGGCAAGATCGTTCAGGCCTCCAGGACGGTTAAGGAAACCGGCTGGTTTGACCGCGCCGCCAACCGGTTGTCATCGTTGGTGACGTGGCGACGGGTAGACGGCAAGGGTGAGGAAACCTCCATCGATGCCATGGTTGCCGCCGCCGAAACCCATCTCAAGAAAGGAGACCTGAAAGCCGCCATCAATGCGTTGGACGGTCTTTCCGGAAATGCCAAAGCGGCGGCGGTTGCCACCCCGTGGCTCAGTGACGCCAAGGCGCGCCTAGCCGCCGAGCGCGCCGTCGCCAGCCTTCATCTGCACGCCCTTTCCATGTTGACGCAGATCAAGCCGGTCAAGGGGTAACGCCGATGTTTCGCGCCCTGGTGTTTTTCACGATCCTAGGCTTCGCCATTTGGGGAACATTGGTGGTGACCGATCTCCCGGGCTTGGTCTCGCTGGAATGGAGAGGCTATCGCATTGACACCACGGTGGCGTTCCTGTTCGGCGCGGTCGTGCTGATGTCTTTCACTTCGGCCGTGGTGTACCGGTTTTGGCTGTTCCTTCGCCGCACGCCGGGGAATATGGCCGGCGCCTGGAAGGCCAAGCGCCGTCAGCGCGGGTATCAGGCGTTGACCCGGGGCATGGTGGCGGTGGCCGCCGGCGATGCGATTGAAGCCGATCGCCAGGTCAAACGCGCCGACGTGTTGCTGGATGAGCCGCCGTTGACCATGTTGGTGTCTGCCCAGTCAGCCCAGATGAAGGGTGACGAGGAGGCGGCCAACAAGTTCTTCACGGCGATGGTGAAGCGTCCGGAAACGGAATTTCTCGGCCTCCGGGGGCTGTTGAATCAGGCCATCAAGCGTGGCGACAAGGTCGAGGCCTTGTCCCTGGTCCGGCGCGCCCATCGGCTACAGCCGAAAAGCACATGGGTGGCATCCAACATGTTCGATCTGCAAATCCGGACCGGCCAGTGGCTGGACGCCCGGGTGACGTGTGACGATTTGGCCCGTGGCAGCCTGATCGACAAAGACGATGCCAAAAGACGCAAAGCGGTTCTCAGCTATCAATTAAGTCTGCTGGCTCGGGATGCGGGGGACGGCGAGGCGGCGCTCGGCCATTTGCGCGACGCCAACAAACTGGCGCCCGGTTTTGTTCCTGCGGTGGCCGATCTGGCTGGGCGTTGGGTGGATGGCGGCAAGGCCAAGAAAGCGGCGAAGCTGATCGAAGGGGCCTGGGGCACCGCGCCCCATCCAGATCTGCTCGAGCCCTATTGGAGAGCCTGCAATGCTTCCGATGCTCTCGACAGGGTGCGGGCCACGGAAAAACTGGTGGAGTCGCAGCCCCGGCACCTGGAAAGCCTGATCGCCTTGGCGCGTGCGTCGCTCGACGCGCGGCTTTGGGGCGAAGCGCGCCAATACCTGGAAAAGGCCTTGGCCGCGGCGATGGTTCCGCAAGCTCGTATTTGCCGGATGATGGCGGAACTGGAAGAAGTCGAAAACGCGGATTCCAGCCTGGCGCGGGAATGGTTGATGCGGGCATCGCAAGCCGCCGCCGACCCGGCGTGGGTTTGCGATCATTGCGGCAACACCGTCGCCCAATGGTCGGTGGTCTGTGGGAAGTGCGAAGAGTTCGATCGTTTCGATTGGCGCATCCCAGAAAGCATTCAAGCTCTCCCAGGTGGCGGCGACCTCGAAGACGATATGCAAGAAACGGTTCAACTTCCACCCAGAGGCATCGAGGCCGGTTGACAAACCTTCGTCCATCCCTGCCCGTGCAGACCTATCGGGATTTCATCGCCGGGCAATCGTTGTTGGACCGGGCCCGCGGCGCCCTACGCAACGCCGCCATCCTGGCCCTGTCCACTGGACGCTCGCTTGACAACAAGGAGGGCTGGATCAGATTTCCCTTCTATCACCACGTTTTTGACGATGAACGCCTGGGCTTCGCCCGGCAACTGGATTTCATGGCGTCGCATGGCGATTTTATCGGCTTGGATGATGCGGTCGACATGATCGAATCCGGTGCGCCTATTAACGGCCGTTATTTCTGTGTCTCTTTCGACGACGGGTTTAAAAACTGGATCACCAACGCGATGCCGATCCTTCTCGATTACGGTGTCCCGGCGGCATTCTTCGTTGTCGCCGGCTATATCGGCACCGAGGTCAAACGCGACCGGGAAAAATTATTGGGGTTCTACGAAAGCCGGGACCGGCTGATGGAATTCCTCAGTTGGGACGATTGCCGGGAAATGGCCGGCGCCGGCATGACCATCGGTTCGCACACCATCAACCACGTTCACTTGTGCGACCTGGATGACGACGGGGTCGAAGCCGAATTAGCGGGCTCCAAGCAATTGATTGAATCCGAACTGGGCCGGGCCTGCGATCATTTCTGCTGCCCCTTCGGGCGCGCCAACATCGACTACCGGCCCGACCACCATCCCGCCATCGCCCTCAGGGCCGGATACCGGACCTTCCTGGCCACCAGGCGGGGCGCGGTCCGCCAGGGGGCGTCGCCGATGGAGATCCCGCGTGACCACCTGCTCGCCGGATGGGAGAATTATCAACTACGTTATTTTTTCTCACGCTAACGAATGGCCGCCTATGACGGTGAATAGACGCTGTTGTTGCATCGCGACGCCTTGTTTTTCTTGACACCAACCGGGGCCGGTGTAGGTTTCCGCCATAGTTTTCAAACTAGCGTTTCCAAGCGAGGGCCGCCTTAGCTCAGTTGGTAGAGCATCGCATTCGTAAGACATAGTGCAACGGGATTACCTTATCAAACCAATATGTTAGGAACATCATTTTTGTCGTGTGAACG
>DASCOC010000209.1:0-5226 GCA_036011805.1 Rhodospirillales bacterium | reverse complement strand
TTCTTAAACGTCCGCTAGGGGGCAATAACGAACGTACGAGAACTATTGTATTGTCGAAAAGAATTTGAAAGCATATCGGATGCCGGAAGTTACTCAAAAGCAGATTGATCTCAAGGAAAGCCAGCACCCTGAAATACTTGTCATTCTGGATTACTGGAATGACAAGCGAGGGTCGCGCTTCGCGCCCGCCTGGTCAGATATCAATTTAATGGACCTGCCGATATCGCTCATTCCGCACTTCGTTGTCATCGATGTGGTCGGAAAACCGGTGGACTTCAGATACCGGTTTTGGGGGACCTGGCATGTCAAGTTTCACGGATACGACCAGACCAACAAACTGGTGTCCGAACTCGAACCGCCGCCGTACCGCGAATTGATCTCCAATCAATACAAACAAACTATCGAAATGAGCGAACCTCAATTGTTCGTTCAACAGATACCGGTCAAGGGAGATATCTGGGCCTACACCGAGTTGAGCCGTTTCCCGCTCTCCAGCGATGGCGAAACGGTAACCAATGTTCTCTCCGTTGAATTAGCCTTTGGCGATACCAGTAAGGTTAGTGAATATTTTTCCGGCCACGATTGACCCCCAATCAACGGGCAAGATACGTACCCCAGTGTTGATCGGCATCGGTAATGCGCTGGCCCGTTTCGCTGGACCAGCGCACCCGTCCTGAATCATGTCCGAACAAGTAAAGCTTGTTGTCAATGATGCGCCAGACGTTGGTGTCAATATCACTCAAGTTGCCCAGGCTCATCTGGTTTGAGCAATACCCGCCATACTGGGGGGCGAACGCTTCGGGTCTGGCGGTGAACCGTTGGCGGTTGGCGTCGCTGGAAAACAGCCACGTCGCGCCTTTCCATTTGACCGCATGCGCCTTATTGCCCTTAACCGTTTTGGATTGCGTGAAATAACTGACCGCATCATAGCCGCCCAGGGCGACGCCACCGAAATAGCTCTTGTTGACCTCTTCAAAGGCCAAAACAGGACGCGCAAGCATCGTCAACAGCGCGATCAGTATGACGATTAGGGTAAAGCGGGGTATTTGCATGGCTTCAGTTTATCTTAAAGGACGAAGGCCAAGCCGGTTAGTTCAATGAGGCCAGTTCGACGACGACCTTAGGCGCTTTCAGTTTCAATACCCATGCGTCATCGAAACCACCAATTGCCAGTTGGGCGCGCATGGCCGGGCGTTGGCCTTTGCCGACGGGGCCGGTGGCGACCCGATAAACGGTTTTGCCTTTTGCGGTGCCGGCAAGCACCTGCGTAGCCAACCCAAGGTGGCGTCGGGCGAAGCGCTTCGCGCCCTGTAAGCGGCTGAAACTGGCAATAACAAAGAACGTCCCGCCGCCGGTTTTGACAGCGGCCGGCGCCGGAGACGATTTATCGGGCTGGGTGTTTTCCACCGCCGGTGCGGCCGGTTCGGCGGGCGCGCCAATGGGCTCGGGCCAGGCAATCTCGATCTTCGGGGTCCTGACGAGGTTCATGTCGTCGGCATCGACCAAGCCGTTTGATGGGTCAACGATTGGCGACAGGTCTTCGGACTCGATCGCCGTATCGGAACCGGCATCGGCAACCATGACAAGGCCCTCACCGGGCTCAACCTCGCGGCAGACCTCCTCGCCGTTGACCGCACGCCAAACGGCACAGTCCTGGTTGGTAACCGCCGACAAGCCGTGGTCGCCAAGCGTTTTGTCCGTGGTCACCAACGAAATTCCGTCGGCGACAAAGGAGGCGATTTGGACGCTCGCCGGCAATAGACAGCCACCCAGCACCAGCGGCGCCAGCGTCGAGACAAGCAGATTGGCATGAAAGCGTTTAATTGGATTATCCCCCAGGCAATTGGCGTCGTGGTGACGCTTGTTTTCTAATTTTCCTGAGGATTAACCGAAAACTTTTAACAAATCGCAAAGGCGGCGTTTTTTAGGGCCTTCTAGCGACCATATCGATTTCCACCAATGCCCCCACCGCCAAGGCGGTGACACCGATGCAGGTCCGGGCCGGACGCCGGTCGGCGGGGAAATACGACGCATAGGCTTCGTTCATGACCTGGTAATCGCGTTCGAACTCGGTCAGGTAGACCCGGGCCGAGGTGACATGCTCCAGCCCCAAGCCCAGTTCGGCCAGAATCAGGGCCAAATTATCCATCACCCTGCGTGTCTGCGCCTCGATACCGTCGGCCAGCGGCTTTTCCGGATCATCGGGGTCGGTGGGCATCTGGCCGGTAAGCTGGACCCAGCCGTCGGCTTCGACCGCATGAGAAAACGGCGCCACCGGTTGCGGCCCGGCCGAGAATAAATGGAATACCGGATCGCTCATATTTTCTCCTCCCCGGACTCGTCCAAGACATCGGCCCTTCTGTCCTGATAGGCGTTGAATTGATCGCGGAGCTCTTCCAATTGATGCTCGATCAGTTCCAGCCGCTTCAACAACTCACCCGAGGGGTCGGTGTCCTTGTTGTTTTCCAGGTTATGCGCCAAGCCCCCAGTATGAAAAGCAATGGCGTTGAAAAAGTCATGCACGCTGCGCGGCCGCTTCATATAAACCTCATGCACATTGCGGAGGTTGTCGACAAGAATCTGGATCAGCGTTTTAATCAGGGGGTTCTGCTTGGCCAGCATCGCCTCAATGCCGGTGCGGGGAATCGAGACGATGACGCTGTCTTCCAGGGCAACGGCATGGGCCATGCGCGCGGACCCGTCGATAATGGCCATTTCACCGAATAGCTCGCCATCGGACATGGTGGCGAGTTGAATCTCCTCACCCTCAACGGTCTTGAAGATGCCGATGACGCCAGATTCGACAAGATAGACGGCCTCGCCGGGGTCCCCATCACGGAAGACCTCATCGCCTTTCGGAACAAATTTCTTATCCAGGATTTCGCCGTCTACGTACATTTGGGCCCAAACTCATTCCATTTGTGAGCTTTGGTTTGATCGTAAATACCACGAGATTAGGAATTTGGCCGAAGGACATGTCAAACATATTCGAGGCCATAATGACGACATCTCGGGGTATTTACGTCAAATCCCTTTCGGGACGGGGCTCTTTTATCGCCGGACGTCGTTGCAAAAACCTTGTGATAGGCGGCATCACGACGGCTTTCGCGCCTAGTCCGGCGATAAAATGGCTCCCGCGAAAGCCACAAATGGAATGAGTTTGGGCCCCAGCATCCTACAGCGCCGCCTCCAGTTCGTCGATGAACCCTGAAACCACGCCCAAGCCCCGGTTCCAGAACGCCGGGTCCGAGGCATCCAACCCAAACGGCGCTAACAACTGCTTGTGGCGAAGCGTGCCGCCGGCTTTCAGCATATCAAAATACTTGGCCTCAAACCCCGGATGACCGTTCTGGAAGACATCGTAGAGCGAGTTCACCAGACAATCGCCGAAGGCATAGGCGTAGACGTAAAACGGCGCGTGCAGGAAATGCGGGATATAGGCCCAGAAGTGTCGGTATTCGTCATCGAAACGAATGGCCGGGCCAAGGCTTTCGCGCTGCACTTCCATCCAGATTTCACCGAGGCGCTGGGCGCTGAGTTCGCCCTGGGGACGCTCTCCATGGACGCGTTCCTCGAACTGGTGAAAGGCGATCTGGCGGACGACGGTGTTCATCATGTCCTCGACCTTGCCGGCCAGCAGGACGCGCTTTCGCTCAGGCTTGGTCTCGGCCTTAAGCATGGCCTGGAAGGTTAGCATTTCGCCGAACACCGATGCCGTTTCCGCCAGGGTCAGGGGGGTATCGGACATCAGCGTGCCTTGGCGTGCCGACAACACCTGATGCACCCCGTGGCCCAATTCATGGGCCAGGGTCATGACGTCGCGGGCCTTGCCGTGGAAGTTCATCATCACGTAGGGATGCACCGACGGCACCGTGGAATGAGAGAACGCGCCGGAATCCTTGCCCGCACTAGGCGGCGCATCGATCCAGCGCTTGTCGAAGAACTGCTTGGCGATGGTGGCCATCTCCGGCGCGAAACCGCCGTAGGCGCCGAGCACCGTGTCGCGCGCCTGGCCCCAGGAAAAGCGCCTGTCGGAATCTTCCGGCAGCGGCGCGTTACGGTCCCAGGTGTTGAGCTTGCGAACCCCGAACCATTTGGCCTTCAATTTGTAATAGCGGTGCGACAGATTGGCGTAATTCCCCTTCACCGCGTCGACCAGGGCGTCGACGACCTCGTCTTCGACCTGGTTGGCGAGGTTTCGGTAGGACTTGGGCGCCGGATAACGCCGCCATTGATCTTCGATCTCCTTGTCCTTGGCCAACGTGTTGGTGATCAGGGTCAGGGTCCGGATTTTGCTGTCCAGTCCTTTGCACAACGCCAACGCGCTTTGCTTGCGGACGGCGCCTTTTTTGTCCGACAACAGGTTGAGGGTATCGGCCAGGGTCATCTCCTTGACCCGGTTTCCGGTTTTTACCGGGAAGCGCAAATCGGCCATGGTTTCACCGAACAGGCGGATCCAGGCGTTGTGGCTGGTCAGCGATTTCTCATGCAGAAGTTTTTCGGCCTCGTCGGACAACTGGTGCGAACGGAAAACCCGGCAATCGCGGATCCACGGTGCATAGTGGGCGGCCTTGGGGTGTTTCAGCTGCCGCGCCAGTACCGCGTCGCTAAGCCGGTTAAGTTCCAGGGTAAAAAACAAGATATCCGTGGATAAATCCGTCACCTGTTCCTGCAGGGTCTGAAAAAAAGCGCTGACGGCATGGTCGCTGAGGTTCGTTGCGTGCAGCAGGTGGCCATAACTCATGATCTTGCCGATCCGCTCGGCCAAGCGTTCGTGGCGCTGGATCGCACGGCCCAAGCCGGCGCCGTCCAACCCCTTGAGTTTGCCTTCGAAGGCGCGGCGGAATTTTTTTGCTTCGACCGCGGCCCAGGCCAGATCGGCCCTTAGGGCCTGTGATTTCGGGCCGCTGTAAAGATCGTTCAAATTCCACCGGGGCAGGCCGGCGGATTTTCTTTTCGTCTTGGCGGTGGTTTTCGTCTTCGCCTTCGGTTTCGGCATGGTTTGTCCTTTAATGGTGGAAATTACCTGCGGCAATGGCAATGATAGCCCCCTACGATGGGAGGGAAACACTAATATGAGCGACCGGGACTGGCCCAACCTTGTGGCCATGTTTTTCGATCAGGTTGACCGGATGGGCGATCGGCCGTTCCTGTGGAAGAAAAGCGGCGGCAATGATCAATCGCTCAGTTGGGGCGACACCGCGGCCCGTATCACACCGCGGGCGC